>CALUUU010000205.1 GCA_944324035.1 Candidatus Gastranaerophilales bacterium | reverse complement strand
AGACATCGTCACGGACGCCGAAATGTAACGTTGTATCGCTCAATGTTACATCTGCACGGCCTTCGGTTATCTCACCGGTTTCAGGGTGTTCGTAGTCATCTGCCTCTATGTTATTATTCAGGTAGATTACGCCCGTTTCATCTCCCGTAAAGTTCACGCCGTAGTTCGTGACCTCTGTCGGAATAGAGTCGAGTTTATTGCCTGATAAATCAGTATAAGTTTTCCCAGATTCTCGCTGACTACTATTTACTATATACTCAGGAGTACCGATACCACTTATTTTATCGTTAATGGTTATTGTACCGTTATTTTCTGCTCTTAAGTTTAAATCTGTTGCGGTTGTGGTTGAACTGCTTGTTGTGTAATCTCCAGAATGCCATTGAGATATCACTTCTACATTAGGCGCCATATATATTGCATTCGAGTTTGAACCTGTTGAATCCTTTACGTAGTTACCGTCAAACAGTGAATTGTAGTTGTCAGCAGTTATATTTACATCTTCTTTCGAATAAATAGCTCCACCTTTTGCTTCTCCGTTTGAAGTTTCTGCGTAGTTATCAATGAAAGATACGTTATAATAATCGCCAATATGACCTTCATTGTAGACAGCACCACCCTGGGCAGCACCCTCTGTAGATTTTGCATAGTTGCCGGCAAATGTACCGGATATTTCGTCTATATTACCGCTTACATATCCGTTATATTCATTCCAGGCAACAGTATTGTATATAGCTCCGCCTTGCGTGTTTTGTCCTTCAACATAATTACCGGTAAAATCGCCTTTAATTTTATGTATAGCACTTCCTAATCCGCCGTTATATATAGCACCACCGGCTGTTTTTGCAGAGTTTTGTATAAAATCGGCTTCAATAGTTGATATTTTTGCCGGAGTCATATTATCGGAGTTATATTCATTTGCTATTACAACAGAAGTATTGGCAATAGCCCCACCATGACTATCAGATGTGTTTTTTATAAATACACCTTTTATGGTATCTATATAACCATTAAAATCTCCATCATCTCTACTATATCCCCCTTGATTATATATAGCTCCGCCTGCATTATCTGCATGATTCCCTATAAAATTACCTGTTATCGCAGGAATAACATCGACATCAATATATTCATTAGTAAAATCATTTTCACTAAAGGAATCTAACGGGTTGGTTACCATACTATATCCGTCTGCTATATCTTGTTGTATATAGGACATTTCCTCTTCATATTCTTCCATATCTGAAGGTACATATTCTCCCCAGTCTTTTGTGTTATCAACTAATTTATACCCTTCAGCTACAGATTTTTTATACATTGCTAAATCTTCTTCAGAACATCTATAATATGTAAATTTTTCGCCCGTTTGAGGATTTACAATTGTTTCTTTGCTAAAATTAAGATATATAACCTTATCTGCAGGAACATCGTAAGTAATATTTGTTTTTGTAAAACCTGATATATTTCCGGCATTGTATATTGCACCGCCCTCAAAAGCTGAATTTTCAATAAAATCTCCATTAATATAACCTATTTCTGGAGAATAAAAAATTCCATAGTCAACACCACTATTTATTGCACCATTTTTATTCCCAATGAAATCTCCTACAATTGCTCCTATATAACCGCCCTGATTATGTATAGCAATTCCTGAATTACCGATAAAATCGCCCTGTATATATTCTATATGAGCACTATTCCCATCGTTATATATACTCACACCATTATTATTGTAGAAATTTGCAGTTACAGAATTGATAGTACCACGATTATATATACCGCTATCAATAAATATACCTGTTACTGACCCAATCTTAGAACTCCAGTAATTATAGATTCCGCCGCTGTTTATAAAATTCCCGGAAACAGAGCCGATACTACTGCCACTAGCATAATTATATATATCATAACCGTTTTTATTATTTATAAAATTACCAGTAATTGAATCTATACCCTGTGCGTCATAATCATTATAAATAACATCGCCTGTATTATTTACAAAATTACCGCTTATTGACGTTATTTTGCCATTATTAAATATTGCACTTCCGTCGGCGGCAGTATTATTTATAAAATTACCTTCAATATTTCCTATTACCGCATTTTCAGCATTATAAATTGCACCACCATAAGTATCATATCCCTCACCAAGTGAATTATTAATAAAATCAGCTTTTATATTATCTATATTACCTGCATTGTATATAGCCCCGCCATAGATATCCATATAACCATAGTTATAATTTGTCGGATTGCGATTTATAGTTGTTGTAACAGAGTTATTTACAAATGCACCGGTAATGTTTGCTATATCTCCATTATTATATATAGCTCCGCCCAATACTTCGGTATAAACATAATTTCTATCTGATGAAGTACCATTTGTTACATTTAAAGTTACATCCAATATATTATTCTCAATCAGCACATTACCGGAAAAATCTGCATCTTTTACTGCACCGCCTATAATTTGATATGGCTCGCGGTTAGACGTACCTTCCGGATTAGTCACTTCCAAATTAACCGTATTTCCGCTATATGTATTATCATATTCTGTGGAAGATATATCCGGTTCATCATAGTGTACATTTATTGTCACATCTTTTAGAGGTGTGTTTTGGAGTGTGACAGTATGAGTTTTGTTTCCTTCGCCGTATTCGGTTTGTTTCAAATTAACATTATAGTATACCGGGTTGAATGACTGCGTGCTCTCATCCCATTCAAATTT
>CALUUU010000204.1 GCA_944324035.1 Candidatus Gastranaerophilales bacterium | reverse complement strand
AGTAGAAATTAACCCGGAAACAGTTGATAAAAAATATCTGTCAGGTCTAAAAAATATTGGTGTGAACAGGTTAAGCTTCGGCTGTCAGACATTTGATGACAGGATTTTAGAAATTATAGGGAGAAAACATAGTTCTTTTCAAGTGTGTGATTGTGTAAAAACCGCACAGGATGTTGGATTTGAAAATATCAGTCTTGATTTTATATACGGGCTTCCGCAGCAAACGCTTTCTGGATTTGCTTCTGATTTACAAAGAGCTTTGACTCTGGATATCCGGCATGTTTCTTTATATGGGCTGAAAATAGATAAGGGCTGCTATTTTTATTCGCACATGCCGGCATGCCTGCCGGATGAGGATGTCCAGGCGGATATGTATCTGGAAGCCATAAAAATTCTTGAAGGCAGCAATTTTAATCACTATGAAATAAGCAACTTTGCTCTCAGCGGCTTTGAATCAAGGCATAATTTAAACTATTGGAATAATAATTCATATTATGGATTTGGAGTTTCGGCACATGGCTATGACGGAAATATCAGGTACTCCAATAAGTTAAAACTTGATGATTATATTAAAAATCCAATTGAGCATGCCCGTGAGGTAGCACTTACCATGCAGCAAAAGCAGGAAGAAGAGATATTTCTCGGGTTCAGAAAGCTTTGCGGCTTAAATACAGAAGAAATTAATAAAAAATATTCTATAGATTTCGAAAAAATTTATAAAGATGTTTTAGAAAAATATATTTCTTATGGATATTTGGAAAAAACGGCCTCCGGGTATAAGCTGACTGATAACGGTATTCTTGTGAGCAATGTAATTTTAGCTGATTTTATATAATAAAAAGCTCCTTTAATAAAAATAAAACAAGGAGCTAATTGTATTTGATATAATTTATTTAGTTATTTTCTATTGTCTATTCTTATATTATATCATCAAAATTTTATTTTGCAACTGTTTCTGCAGCGCCTTCTGCTGCTTGAGTTGCAGCTTGTTCAGCAGCGCCTGCTGCTTGTGTTGCAGCATCTCCGGCAGCCTCAGCAGCCTCTTGTGCAGGTTTTGCGGCTTTTTTAGAAGCTTTGCTGCCTATTTTTGAAATAATTTTGTCATCAATAAATTGTCCTGGTTTTACAACTGCTTTTTTGCACCATGCCAAGAAGCCTTTTGCCTCAGGAAGGAGCCACTTGTCGCCTTTCCATTTGAACATGCCGTATGAAGCAGCGAGAAGAGCAACTACAGCACCTGCAGCTTTGCCAATTGTTTTCCCGATATTACTTTTTTTAGATTCACCACTTACAGCGGCTTCATTATCTGCCTGTTCTTTTGAAATATCAACTTTATCGCCTTCCTCCGGAGCTGCTGAAAATTTACCCGGGGCATTGATATCAACACCTTCACCACGGAAATATACTTTTGGACTGCTAAACGAAATAGGACTTAAACTCATGGAAAAACCTCCTTTTATTACACACCATGTACTAATGAAAAAACGACTCACAATATAATTTTGACTAAAATCCGTTTAAATTACAACAATTGTTACAAAAATTTACAAAAATTTTGGAATAATTTTAAACTATGTGTACTCTATATTATTAGAAGGAGAAATAGGGATATGGATAATAAAAATATTATTTTGATTGATGAACAGGAAAAAGAAGAGGCAAGAGCATTAACACAAAGTTTTGCAAGAAGTGATATAAAAAGCAGAGCTTATATTAATGCACTCGGAGCCGAAGTGCTTCTTAAATATTTTGAACAGCAGAATATTACAAAAGAACAAACTTATAACTTGCATAATATAAGAAAAATATTAGAAGAATTTGATATTTCAGATATCAAGCTTTCAAATATTCATATTGATGTAAGGGTTGTTTTTGATGAAAATCAAATCTTTATCCCTAAAACCCATTTTGAATATAACCTCCTTCCTGATATTTATGTTGTGCTTAAGCTGGCAAAAGACCACAGCAGTACAGAATTTTTAGGATTTTTTGAGCCAAAGCTTATTAATAAAAATAATGCTAACGATAAATACTATTTCATAGAAAAAGAAAAATTGTCTTCCCCTGTTGACCTAAAGAATTATATTGAAAATTTTAAAAGTGATAAATCAGAAAATTATTCTGAAGATGATATAAGTCAGGCAGAATTGCTAATGATATCAATGGCAGACCATAATGTCAGCGAAGAAGACAAGAAAACCTTATTGAATTATCTTGTGAACAGTGCAGCTTTGAGAGATGAATTTATTGAATTTGAAAATTTCGAGATGATTTCATACCAGGCTGCAAATGTAGTAGGGCTTGAGCTGCCTGTAAATAATAACAGTATTGATATCGCAGCAGAAGATGTTCCGTCGGATATTGCAGATGATATGCTTACGAGTGCAAAGACAGATTTGCTTACCGAAGCTGATATTGTAGAAGAACCTCTTGATAATTCTTCTAATGCCGGAGAAATAATAAAAGGGGCGGCTGTCCTTGGAGCGGAAATTGCCGGTACTGCAATGGCCAGTGCAGCTTTGGCGGGAGCAGAAGAAGCTGTTGATACGACAACCAATATTGTTAATGCTGCAGCCAATGTTGCAAATAATGTGTCAGAAGCTATAGATATGGCATCAAGTATTCAAAATATGGCCGAACAGGTATTTTCGGATGAAAGTGTAAAAATGCCTGAAGTTCCGGATGGACTTAACTTGGAAAATATGAGCCTTGAAAATATTGATGTTTCACTTGATGAAAATCTCGCTGATATCGGGCAGACAGAGGAACAGCCGTCTGTTTCCGAAACTGCTTCTGAAACAGAAGACTCTGCTATTTCAGAAGAAAATTCACTGAATGACTTTATTAATACTAACGAGGCACCGCAGGACGAAAAATCTCCGGAAACACTTGAAACATCAGCGGAAGGAGAGATTTCTTTAGACGATTTTATTAATGTGAATGAAACACCTGAAGAACAAAGTATTGAAACAACAGATTCATCTGGTTCGGAAGATATTTCATTGGATGATTTTATCAGTGCAAATGAAAGCTCCGACGATAATAACCCGGATGATATGAATGGAAGTATAAATGATTTATTTAGTGATTATGACACTGAAACCGGTCAAAAAATTCTAAATAATGAAGAGCCTGTTTTTTCAAACTCTGATGATTTAATTTTTAATGATTCTACAGATAGTGAAGAAATCACTTTTTCAAACAATGATGATTATGGGGATGAACTGATATTTGAAACTCCTGATGACGGATACGGGGATATGGCTGATGGCGGAGTGTCTTCCAGACGCCAGCGTAATCCGCTTGCCAGCGGGCTTCATACACCGATAAGCGAAGCAACTGAATTAACCTCTTTAGAAGATATAAAAAACGGTAATATCCCTAAAGCTGTTACACCTCCTCTTCCAAGTGAAGATCAGATGGAAACAATGGGCATGGAAGAATTTCATAATCTTGTAAAAAATTATGTTCCGCCTGAAATAAAAGATGAATCGGAAACTATAAGTTTTGATAATGTGGGCGGTTCTTCTGCCATTAAAATGTCTGCAAGTGAGGAAGACAGTTCAAAATTCAAAGATTTGTCAGAGTTTACTTCGCTCCCTGACAAAGTGGAAAAACCTCAAGTAAATACTGTAACAGAATCAGATCCTTATGTGGAAGAATTACCTGTTGCAGAAGTAAATACAGAGGTTAAAATTACTTCAGAAGAGCCTACCTCAGATGATTTTGTAACTGACATGCCTGAGGCAACGAATACAGCTTCAGCAACACAGCATGCCGATGAACTGTCATCAGATGATTTTGTGGCAGACATGCCTGAGGCAACAAATACAGCTTCAGCAACACAGCATGCCGATGAACTGTCATCAGATGATTTTGTGGCAGACATGCCTGAGGCAACAAATACAGCTTCAGCAACACAGCATGCCGATGAACTGTCATCAGATGATTTTGTGGCAGACATGCCTGAGGCAACAAA
>CALUUU010000203.1 GCA_944324035.1 Candidatus Gastranaerophilales bacterium | reverse complement strand
CCGTTTGTGATTTATTTACAAGCAAGGATTATTCCTATTTGCCCATAGGCAGAATGGTAACGGCGGGCGGTATGGAAGCCGTGCGCGAATATTACCAAAGCCTTGGCAAAGAATACATTGACGCGCTGAACGCCATGCTTGTTTTTGACGCTGTAATTTTTAACACCGACCGCCACTTTGGTAACTTTGGTTTTATGGTAGATAATAAAACCAACAAAATAGCTGCATCTGCACCGCTGTTTGACCACGGTAACGCGCTGTTTAATTATGCCGGGCGTGATGATTTGGAAAACTTTGCGGCGCTTGAGGCTTATGCTGGAACGCTTATGCCATGCACTTATGATGATTTTACCGGCACGGCTAAAAAAGCCCTTACGCCGGAATTGCGCGAGGGGCTGCGCCATTTGCTTGATTTTAAATTTAAAAAGCATCCACGCTACAATTTGCCAGATAAACGTTTGAAATTACTGGAGCAGTTTGTACAAAAACAGGCAAGGGTATTGTTGGAGAAGTAAAGAAATTGATAATACGATTATAAGCTTTTAGAAATTAATGTTAAAACCATAAATATAGGGAGTGTTTAAAATTGACAGATAATATTATTAGTAAGCAAGATAAAGTAATTTCTCTTTTTAAATTTATAGAAGAAATGAATAAATTGCGACAAAAAGTCATTTTAAATGTATCTGAATATAATTGGTTTCGTCCAATATCTACAATTCCAAGTGACTCTGAAAATATTCATATCTATTATAGAGATAGAGTAGAGATTGAAGATGAGGAAAATATTGATAATGTTTTATTATCAGTTCATAAACCGGAGTTTCAAAATTGTCCTAAACCAGACGATAAAATAAAAGTTTGGTTAAATGATGGCTGGGATAATTTTGAAAGCGATGTCAGTATAAAAGAATATATTAAAATACAAAAAGAAAATAAAAATTTTCTGGAGAAAGAGAAAAGTGATGATGTACAAGTAGAATATTTTCAAGATAATAAAGAACGCATTGAACTTTATAATAAATGGATGTTACAAAGAAATTTATGGGCTGAAAAACAAAAAATTTATGCAAAAACAAGGCGGTTTTTTACTGAACTTTATAAAGTTTATATTGATATGGAGCGAGAATCGGAATCTTTAGAGTTAATAGTGGCTGATGGATTTATTTGTGATAAAGCATTGCCCAATATCAATCATCCGGTTTTAACCAGACGTGTAAAAATTAGACATGATGCAGCAGAGAATGTTATTTATATAGAAGATAGTGATAACGAATCTCAATTGTATACAATTATGTTTCAGAATATGAAAGATGTAAATTTAGCGTCAATAAACCATATGAATGAGGATTTAAGTGAAAACGATTATCATCCATTAGATAGAAACGATCTTCCAGAGTTTTTTAAAGCTTTAGTTCATCAGCTTTCCGCTAAAAGTATATATTCTGAACAAGGAATTCCAGAAAATTGGCAAATCACAGATGATTTTTTATTATATCGTAATCCGTGCTATATATTACGTAAACGTTTGGATGGAACTTTAAAAGCTATTGAAGAACTTATAGACAATGTAGAAAAAACTGGGGATATTCCTAATCCTATAGCTGATATTGTACAAGGAGGTAAGATTGAGATTTCAGAAGAAGCCGAAGGAAGTTCTATTGAAGAACAATTAGCGGCAGTTGGCGGAGAAAGCATTGATATTTTATTATCAAAAGAAGCGAATAAAGAGCAATTGGAGATTGCTAAACGAATTGAGCGGTATAATGCAGTTTTAGTGCAGGGACCTCCTGGTACTGGTAAAACACATACTATTGCTAACTTAATGGGGCATTTTCTTGCACAAGGGAAAAGTGTACTTGTTACAAGTCATACACAAAAGGCATTAAATGTTTTAAAAGAAAAGATTGTTCCGGGTTTGCAAAATCTTTGTGTTTCAGTATTAGATGATTCCAATGTTGATATGGAAAAATCAATTGATGGAATTACAAGCTATATGTCTCAAAATACTTCTTATGAAGTAAAAAAAGAGATGGAAAGTTTAAATATAGAAAGAAAAGATATTATTAATAAGCTGGCGAATGTTAGGAAAAAGCTATTTACTATCATAAATCAAGAAAGTAATAATATTGTTTTTAATGGAGAAAGTATATCTTTATCTAAGGCTGCAAAGTTTGTTTGCGAAAATAGCCAAAATTTATCTTATATACCAGGCAACGTAAAATTATATGAGCCAATACCGCTTAGTTCAGAAGAATTAGCATTTTTATATCATAGTAATGGAAATGTTAGTTTAGAAGAAGAAACTGAACTTGAGAGTGATATTCCTTCACCAGATGAAATAATATCTCCAATAGAGTTCGAAGCAGAATGTAAAAAAATAGAAGTAAATAAAGAACATTTAAAAGAGATTTGTGAGAAAAATCAATGGAAAATACAAAATTTGATTACAGAACCTGAATTAATTTTAGAAACTTCATTAGGAAGTTTTAATATAAATTATCAAAAAATAGAGTCTGTAAAAGAATTTAAAAAATATATTGCTGCGTTTGGAACATTAGAAAAATGGATGCAATATTGTGCTGTTGATGGTAAAAATGGAGGCGCATATAAAGAAGTATGGCTTAGATTAGTTGAACAAATAAGAAAAACAAGTGAATATTCTGCTAAACTTACTTTAGAAAAATTTGGAAAAGATGTAAAAATTTTAAATAATGATTCTAATTTTTATAATGCGCTAGTTCAATTACGTGATAAATATAAAAATAAAGAAAAATTAAATAAATTAGATCTTTTATTACATCCTAAGCTGAAGATTGCATTGAATGGAGTTACTATTAATAATAGGCAACCTCAAAGTGTAGAGGATTGTGAGCTGGTTCTTGACACAATTGCAATGGAAGAAATGCGTAATACATGTGCTAACTATTGGAATGATTTAATAGCTAAATATGGTATTCCGCAATTTAAAGATTTGAGCATATCTGAACCGGAAAATATTGCATTAAAGTATGTACCGTTAATTGAACGTTATCTTGATTGGTATGCTAATGATTATATTACTTTAAAAACATACATGGAAACAATTGGTTTATCTAATAATATTGTTTTTCAAAATAATGTTCTTGATTCAGATATTACAATGACGAATAAAGTACTTAATATTGTTACTAATATATTGCCATTAATATGTGATACTTTTGAAATATGTAATGATATTCATGAAAGATATTTAATTATTTGTAAAACTAAAGATAAAATTTTGTCAGGTAGAAGAATAAATTCAAATATTTGCAAAAGAATTGTTGATGCAATTGATAAAGAAGACGTAAATGCTTATCGTATAGCGTTTGGAGAATTAAAAGCTATTTACGAAAAGTCTACTGTAAAACGTCAAAGGGAAGAATATATTAACAGGATTAGTTTTGTTGCTCCTGAATGGGCAGAGGCAATTAGTAAGAGAAGTGGCGTCCATGGGGCAGATAGTGTGCCTGAAAATATTATTGAAGCATGGAAGTGGAAACAGTTTGATAGTATTATTAAAGATATAATATCAGAGCCGTATACAGAGCTTCAAAAAAATAGTTTGTATTATAGTAAACGTTATCGTGATGTTACAGCAGCTTTTGCGGAGAAATGTGCATGGTATAACTTGCTTAAAAAAACTGAAAATGATATTGATATGAAACAAGCCCTTATAGGATGGAAACAGACGATTAAAAAAATTGGTAAGGGAACGGGCAAAAATGCTCCTATGTATCGTGAAAAAGCACGTAAATTAATGGCGAAATGTCAAAATGCTGTACCAGGGTGGATTATGCCTATTAGTAAAGCATTGGAAAGCTTAAATCCTCAAAAAAATAAGTTTGACGTTATCATAATTGATGAAGCCAGTCAATCAGATATTTCTTCTTTAGCAATATTGTATATGGGACGGAAGTTGGTTATTGTTGGCGATGATAAGCAAGTTAGTCCAATGGCTATAGGTATAGAACTAGATAGAATGAATGCTTTAAATAGGATGTATATTGAAAGCAAAATTCCTAATTCTCACCTTTATGATGCTAAAACATCTATTTATGATATCGCGGCAACAACTTTTCAACCATTAATGTTGCGAGAACATTTTAGGTGTATGCCTGAAATAATAGGTTTTTCCAATATGCTTTCTTATGATAATAAAATTAAACCTTTACGTGATGACAGTAATAGCGTTTTGTTACCAGCAGTAATAAATTATCGTGTAAAGGACGGTCAGCGTGTTGGAAAAACTAATCCTAATGAAGCTAAAACAATAGTGGCATTAATGAGAGCTTGTATGGAACAGCCGGAATACACAGGCAAGACTTTTGGCGTTATTTCTTTACTGGGTGATGAACAGGTTAAATTGATTCAATCAGAAATTTTTAACCATTTTGATGCTAAAGAAATTGATAAACGAAAAATATTATGCGGGAATGCATCAAACTTTCAGGGTGATGAGCGAGATGTAATATTTTTAAGTATGGTTGATTGTGCAAATGGTAATGGACCAATGACTAAACAAGGTTTTGGTGTAGATGATGCTTATAGAAAGCGTTATAATGTTGCTGTAAGCCGTGCACGTGACCAATTATGGGTTGTCAATTCGATTGATTCTGCTAATGATTTAAAACCTGGTGATATTCGTAAAATTCTTATTGATTATGCTATAAATCCACATTCGATAGATATTAAAAATGCAGAAATTGATAAGAATTCAGAATCTCCTTTTGAATCTTCGGTAGCAAAATCTCTTGTTAGCAGAGGATATCATTTAGTTCAACAATGGAATGTCGGTGCATATCGATTAGATATTGTTGCAGTTTTTGGCAATAAAAAAGTTGCTATTGAATGTGACGGTGAACGATATCATAGTGGTGAGAATAAGATACGTGAGGATATGGAACGGCAGACTATTCTTGAACGTTTAGGTTGGCGGTTTATTAGGATTAGAGGCAGTGAATATTATAGAAATCCTGATTTATCTATAGAACGTGTAATAAAAGAATTAGATGAATTAGGTATTGAACCAGAAGATAGTCAAATAGTTGCTGTAAATAGTTCGAGAGATACGGAATTATTACAAAGGATTAAGGCTCGTGCTCATATAATTATTACTGCCGAAAACACAGAAGAACCGAAAGTTGATTTTAGTGCTGTTAAAGCTGCATTAGATGTAAAAAATGACATAATTGGGAAAGTCGATAATTACATAGTTGACACAATTTTAGAACAGGAAAAAAGAGATGTTTTAAACCCAGAAAAAGAAATAAAGAAAGATATTTCTGTTATTTATCCTGAAAAAATTTTAAAAGAAGAGTCTAAAAAGACTTTGAAAAAAACTAATAAAATATCCAAAAAAGATATTATTCAGTTCCTTAATTCCGAAAAAGTTAAATATGTTGATAATCGTTCTAAAGGCGGCAGCTTATGGATTATTGGTGGAATAGACCTTTATGATGTAGTGCAAAAAGCAAAACTAATGGGAATAGTTTTTAGGTTTAAGAAAGATGGTGGCAGGGCGACAAAAAATCAACCCGGATGGTGGGCTAAGTAATACATTATAAAACTTTGTATACACTGCCTTTAAATTTACAAACCCTTGTAAATAGTGTATACTAATTATATATGCACTTTGCATATCCTCA
>CALUUU010000202.1 GCA_944324035.1 Candidatus Gastranaerophilales bacterium | reverse complement strand
GTGTCAGATTTAAGGAATGCCCAAAAAGTTGTCTTGCTTGAAAATATAAAAGATTTGGGAAATCTCGGTACAATTTTGCGTTCAGCCGTTGCATTCAACGCTGACGGTGTGGTGCTTTATGGAGATTGTGCTGATTTATATAATCCTAAGTGCGTGCGTTCCGCTGTCGGTAACCTGTGGAAAATTCCGGTTGTAAGTATAAATAAATTGGACAACATTTTTGATGATTTTCAAAGAGTTGCGACACTTCCGCGAACAGACAAGCTTTTGAAAAGCTTTGAGCCTCAAGAAAAAATTCTTTTAATGTTTGGCTCGGAAGCCGACGGATTAAGCGAGGAACTTATAAATTATTCAACAGATTCAGTTAAAATAGAAATGTCAGAAACGGTTGAATCTCTGAATTTAAGTGTGTCTTGCTCAGTTATAATGTATGAGCTGTTTGTTTAACGGATTATCATTCTAAAGATAATATCTGTAACGATTGTTTTAAAATATCTTCTGCTTTTGCGTTATCTTTCAGTATTACGGCAGCTTTTGACATGGCATTTTTTATTTCATCTCTTTCATAACCTAAAGATATAAGAACAGCCTGAGCGTCTTCTATTGCCTGTGAATCCTGATGGGTTGAAGATGTAATTGCAATCGGCTCGGTCTTGTTGTAATTCATAAGTTTATCTTTGAGCTCCAGGATAATTTTTTGTGCAAGTTTTGGCCCTACACCTTTTGCCCTGGTAAGTTCTTTATAGTTACCCTCAATTACAAATCCGATAAGCTCAGATGACTGAAATTCATCCAAAAGTGTCAATGCCATTTTGCTTCCGACGCCTGATACGGAAGTCAATATATTAAAAATATCTCTATCCTCTTTCTTTAAAAAACCGCAAAGCGCCATCTTATCTTCTCTATGTATAAGAACCATATAAATTTTTGCTTCTTCTTTTGGCAGGTCATTAAAATCTCTTGCTGTAATTTCTGCCAGGTAACCTATACCGCCGGTTTCAATTGTGACAAAACAACCTTTAGATGTATTGGTTTTGCCGGTAATGTTACCTTTTATATAATCATACATACTTTATCCCCTTAAAGATTGCTTAATTTCGTTAACTGAATGCTCCAGTTCTCTGTTATTTTTTAACTCATCTTTTATTTTATCATATGAATACAGCATGGTCGGATGTCGTTTGTTGAAATATTTTGCGATGAGTTCAAAACTCTTTCCGGTGATTTCGCGTGAAAGATAAACAGCGATATGTCTGGCATTTGAAATCTTTTGTCCGCGGGAGGCACTCTTGAAATCATCAACAGTCACACCGTAATATCCTGCGACTTTTTGTGCGATTTCATCAAAAGATATTTCACGTTTTTTTTCTTCGCACTTTAAGACTTTTTTTACTAATTCAAGCGTTAACTCTGATTTTGAAAAAGCTGCATAAGCGCTAACCTTGTTATAAGCACCTTCTAATTCTCTTACATTATTTACAAAGTTATTTGCAATATATTCAAATACCTTGAATTCTGCACTAACACCTTCCTGTTCCGCTAGATTTTGTAAAATAGCAACACGAGTTTCAAAATCCGGCGGGGTAATTTCGGTCATAATTCCCATTTCAAAGCGGCTTTGCAGTCTTGCCGGGAGAGTCGGAATTTCCGACGGGAGTCGGTCTGATGTAATAACTATCTGCTTATTTTTATTCAGCAGACTGTCAAATGTATGAAAAATTTCATCCATTGTGCGTTTTTTAGATTCAATGAACTGAATATCATCAATTAACAGTACATCAACGTTTCTGTATTTTTGTCTGAAGGATTCCATTTTTCCGTTTCTGTCAGAACCCTTTTGAATAGATTTTATCAATTCATTAACATATTCTTCTGTTTTAATGTATTTTACTCTTAATTTAGGTTTATTAAAAATAATATAGTGTCCTATGGCCTGCATTATGTGGGTTTTGCCAAGCCCCGGTGCTCCGTATATGAAAAGCGGATTATATTTTTTTGCAGGATTTTGGGCGACATTTTGTGCCAGTGCGTATGTAAATTCGCTGTTATCTCCCACAACGAAATTTTCAAATTTATATTTTAAATTTAAATTGGCAAAAGACTGCATTTGCGCAAGGTTTGCCATAACCGTATTTTCTTTTTCTTCTTCAGGAGATGTGAGGCTTTTAGGTTTAGCGCTTTCTTTTTTCTTTGCTTTTGCATATTTTTTAGCAAATTCGTCATCATAAATCACTGAAAAATCACAAGATTTTCCTGTAACTTTATTAAAAGCTCCGACAATTTTCTGGTAATAATTCTGTTTGATTATCTGCGGCGCCATGGCATGAACTGTAATAAGTGTAAACTTATTATCTTCACAGCCTGAAACGTCCATTTCATTCACCCAGGGGTAATATGCATGATCCGGCAGAATTGTACGCAGTTCTATTTTTACATCTGCCCATATTCTTTTCGCTTCCAAAATATCCATAAAAATATTTTATTATAAAATAATAAAAAAAGATATTAGCAAAAAATAATTTTCACATGTTTTAAGAATTTTACAGCAGGTGTTTTTATGCAAATCAACAGGTCT
>CALUUU010000201.1 GCA_944324035.1 Candidatus Gastranaerophilales bacterium | reverse complement strand
TACGAGAGGTGATTGATAATAATCTTGCCTGTGATGCTGCCATTCCCATAGTATGCGCTTTTTCCTTTCAATTTCGTTACACTTCTGTTATCGGCTTATCAGGCTGAATTCTTTAGTATTTGTGATATATTGTTAACATAATGTTACAATTATAATATTGTACATTTGCGTCATGTTATTGCTCTTTATCTGTTATATAATTTGCTTATGAAAATTTTGAATGTAGAAAATTTAAATTTGGGCTTTGATTGTGAAAATGGTTTTAGGCAGGCACTTTGGGATGTGTCTTTTTCGCTTGAGTGCGGAAAAATTTTAGCACTTGTAGGTGAGTCAGGCTGCGGTAAAACGATTAGTGCAATGAGTATTTTAGGACTTTTGCCTAAAAAAGCTCAAATAACATCAGGTGTTATTACTTTCGAAGGTGTCGATTTGCTGACGCTCAATAACAAATCAATGCAGAATATCAGAGGGAAAAAAATTGCACTTATTCCTCAGGATCCAATGACGTCTTTAAATCCTTTATTTACAATTGGCTATCAGCTTCTTGAAGTAATTAAAATCCACCAGTCATTGAGCGGAGAACTTGCTTATAAGAAAGCAATTGAGGCTTTGGAGGCCGTTCAAATACCTTGTGCTGAAGAAAGATTGAATTCGTATCCGCATGAGCTTTCGGGCGGGATGAAACAGCGCGCAATAATTGCAATGGCGCTTGCGTGTAATGCGGAAATTCTTATTGCAGACGAACCGACAACAGCACTTGATGTGACAATTCAAGCACAAATTATGGATTTGATAAAAAATATTAAAAATGAGCATAATACGGCAGTTCTTCTTATTACCCATGATTTAGCACTAGTAAGAGAGTATGCAGATACCGTAGCTGTGATGTATGCCGGACGAATAGTTGAGAGTGCCACTGCACATGAATTTTTCAATAATCCTTGTCATCCGTATTCTGCAGCCCTGTTAAATTCTATACCCGGAAACAGGGGTAAAATTCTTGAAACTATTGCAGGGCAGCCGCCATCAATACAGCAAGATATTTCAGGGTGCCGTTTCCATCCGAGATGCAAATTTGTTATGGAGCACTGCTTAAAAGATGTCCCTGAACTTTCAGAGGTAGCGCCGGGGCATTTTTGTGCTTGTTTTCTTGATAATAATATAAATCCTTAAGTTTTCTTTACAATTGTAATATATATATACAATATTACTTAAAAAAATGTTACAATTATAGTATAAGGTTCTTTGGTTGGATGCAAATTTGTGCATAGGCGTATACGCGTAAAGGATTTATATGAAATATTTATATGTTTTAATTTTTATAGTCATTTTATTTCTCGTCGGCATAGGAAGTGCTGCGCCTATGAAAAAACTAAAATGTGCAGGAAATACATGTTATGTTTTGGAGAAAACATATTGGAATAAAAAGCCAAAAATAAAGCAGAGATTTTATAAAAGCCAGATAAGATATGTTGATATTGAAACTCAAGAGGGTGTTGATTACCTTGTTTTAAAAACATATACAGGAGATATATATTTAAAATTTGTACATACAACTAAGACAATGTTCAAGAGTAAATCTAAATTAAAAGCTGACCTGAACTTATTTTTTGCAAATCTTGTAAATTCTGATAAAAATGTCGAAACAGCGTGGCAGCGTGACTTAGGCTCAATTCAGATTTATATGTTTGGGAAACCTCTATTTCAGTAGTGTAGACTATTGACTTTAACCTGTTTTTAAGTTAATTTGGATATTGCGGGTTAGCAATTAGCTCGGTATGTGATTTGAAAACTGAATATGGGCATGTGGTGGAATGGTAGACACGCTAGTCTTAGGAACTAGTGCGAAAGCATGGGAGTTCGAGTCTCTTCATGCCCAAACTTTTAATAATGAGCCTCACGCGGGCTCTTTTTTCGTAATGAAGCGGGGCGTTAGCGCAGTTGGTAGCGCACGACACTGGCAGTGTCGGGGGCAGGGGTTCGAATCCCCTACGCTCCATAAATCTTTTGATTAAGGGTTATATGGAAAAGCAGATTATAAAATGGCTTAATATGGGGTATATAACTTCGGAGGTTGCGGAGCTGCTGCTTGCTGATGTTAAGGAAAGCAGTGCAAAAAGGTACCAGGTACAAATTCAGATTGCATTTTATGTTATTGGCATTGTCTTATTAGGGTTTGGTGTATTTTCATTTATAAGTGCTAATGATTGGGTGCTTGACATATTTTATGCACATCCGCTTCTTAAGGTTGTATTGTTAACATTCCTGACTTTTGGTATTTTTGTAGGCGGATACATAATAGCATATGTAAAACAAAATTATATAAAACTCGGAAGAGCGTTAATTTTTTTTAGTTGTATCCTGATTTGGGCTGTTTATGTGCTATTAGGGCAGATATTTCATCTTTATGGAGATGAGGCAGCTTTATCATTAACGCTTGTCAGTATTTTACCTGTTGCATATGTGTTTAGGGATAAAGCGGTTAATATTTTAAGCATTATATGTTTTGTTTTGTTGCTGTTTGTTTGTTCTGGTAGCAGTGCGGATTCAGTTTTTGTTGTGGTTCCAATGCTGTTTGGCGGAGTCTTGTATTTAGCGGGCAATCTTTTAAAAAAGAGTGATCATG
>CALUUU010000200.1 GCA_944324035.1 Candidatus Gastranaerophilales bacterium | reverse complement strand
GCGTTTTGATGTTCCGGTCTGAACACATTTGAAGGCATTTTTATGGATTGCTTCTTCGCTGCGCTCATCGCAATGACGGGTTGGCGAGATGCCGCTATATAGTATTTTGGCATCCTGAGCGAACGTGAAGGATCTCTTTTTACACGAGATTCTTCGGGCTAAAGCCCTCAGAATGACGACTTTGCCTTGCTTATAACGTTTTGCGTCATTGCAAGCGAATGCGAAGCAATCCTGGTTACTTACCTTTGCTTCATTCTTATAACTGCACAATAAATTCTTTAGATTCTTCGGGTTAAGAACCCTCAGAATGAGTGGTACGCCGCAATGGGAAATGGGGTAAAACCGTTGCTCTAACTTAGAAAGAGCCCCCCCCCCCCTGTAAATCCTTGACTATTCTTGCGTTTTGCATATTTTACCCTCCTTTTTCTCCAGTATAAACTATGTTTGTATGAAATTCAAGTGCCTGATTTAAGCTCAAATGTTTTTGTTAACATTCTTTGGTATTCAAGAAATACTATTCATGCTAAAATATAAATATGTTTACTCTGGCAAATACAGATAACGAGAGTTTTGAACTATTCCGGCATAATGTCAAAAGCGGGATTCCATTTGCGGTGACGGGGCTTGTTGCGCTTTTGAGGCTTTTTCTTGTAGAGCAAACAGCAGAAATTTCAAAGAAGAAAGTTCTTTTTATAACCTCCGGCGAGCAAAATGCCTTAAAGTACCAAAATGATTTGAAACATGCATATAATACCGATGCGCAAATCTTGCCGTTTCAGAATATTTCAATGTACGAAACAGTAAATTCCAACAAATACGAATATGCCGAACAAATTAAAATTTTGCTGGAGCGACCGGATATTGTTATTGCACCTGTAAAAACGCTGCTTGAAAAGTTTCCTTCTCCGGAGTTTTTATCCAGGAATAAGTTAACCGTAAAAGTCGGGGATGAAATTGATACAAAAGATTTTGCGCAAAAATTAGTGAACCTTGGCTACAAGCGTTCGACGATGGTCAGTGATATAACGGAATTCAGTGTCAGGGGTGATATCATTGATGTTTATTCTTTGGATAAAAACCCTGTCAGAATTGAGCTATGGGGAGATGAAGTTGTTGATATAAGATATTTTAATAACGAAACCCAAAAGTCCGTTGAAAAAGTTAAAGAAGTTGAAATCCTTCCTGTATATAAGTTTTTAGCCGGAGATACCTCTAAATTTAGTGAAGAAGAAGGATATTTTGAGGGTATAGAGGTTTATCAGAGTTTTTACAATTCTGAGCTGGTCAGTGTTTTGGACTATTTTAAGGATTACATAATAGTAACCGATGAAACGTCGGAAGTTTACGCAAAATACGAATTTTTTGACCAAAATTACGAAGAACAGTATCAGGAAAACTTAAAGCTGGAGCTTATAAAAGAGTTAAAAGAGCGGAACCATTTTACATACGAAGAATTTGTAAGAAAAATGGCGCGGTTTATGAGAGTCGGGCTGGATAACTTTCTTGATACGAATGTTGAAGAAATTGTTGAGTTTAACACTCTTCCTGTGAGAAATTTTACGGCAAATTTTGATGAAATTGCGCAGTTTATAAAGGAAAGCGCAGGATATGAAATAGTTATTGCAACGGATTATCCGGAACGTGTCAAGGAAATATTGAATGAGCGGGAAGTTTATTCTAATATTCAGTACACAGAAAGTCTTGCTTCCCACGGCGGAGTGCTTGAAGATTTTAAGACAATTATCCTGACAGACAGGGAACTTTTTAACAGACGCAATAAAGAGATTACCTCCTCAAAACGTTCTTATTATAAGGAAAAACCGGAATTTATCGAAAATATAAATGATATTCAGGAAGGCGAATACGTCGTACATTCTATACACGGTGTCGGTATTTACAGAGGCCTAAGCCAGCAGGAAATTGACGGGCAGCTTAAGGATTATCTGACAATTGAATATGCAGCAAAAGATAAACTCCATATCCCGGCAGAACAAATTAATCTTTTATGCCGTTACAGGGGTTCCGGCAATATAAAACCGAAGCTTTCCAGAATGGGCGGCAAGGATTGGGAAAACACAAAAGCCCGTGTTAAAAAAGAAGTTGAGCAGGTTGCATATGACCTTCTAAGGCTTTATGCAAGACGAAAAATGCAGAAAGGTATACAGTTTCTTCCGGATACTAATTGGCAGGTTGAGATGGAAGAGGCTTTTGAATATACTGAAACTCCTGACCAGATGAAAGCCATAACTGATGTAAAAGCTGATATGGAAAGCGAAAATCCTATGGACAGGCTTATCTGCGGAGATGTCGGGTTTGGCAAAACAGAAGTTGCTATGCGTGGTATTTTTAAGGCTGTTATGTCAGGCAAGCAGGCTGCAGTTGTTGTTCCTACAACCATTCTTGCGTTTCAGCACTTCCAGACTATGAGCGAAAGATTTCAGCCTTTCGGGGTAAAAGTTGAACTTCTTTCGCGCTTCCGTTCTCAAAAAGAACAGAAAGAAACTATAAAACATCTTGCAACAGGTGAATGCGATGTGGTTGTCGGAACCCACAGGCTTTTACAGGAAGGAATTGTATTCAAAGATTTAGGACTTCTTGTAATAGATGAGGAACATAGGTTTGGGGTTCGCCATAAGGAAAAATTAAA
>CALUUU010000199.1 GCA_944324035.1 Candidatus Gastranaerophilales bacterium | reverse complement strand
GCAAACCCATTCTTTATCAATATACAAACCCTCCACAAGCCTGGCAAAAAGCTCAGTCGGTCTTTTATAATATTTTTGTATCCGGTTTATCCTGGAAGAAACACGTTTTTGTTTCCTCTGACAAGAACGAAGCCTGATATAAGCACAAAAAGCAGCAGGCATTTTTGGAAAATCTTCTTCTATTGAGGTTACGGAAAGAATCTGATATCGCTTCCGCCAAAAGCCGCTTAAAATTTTAACTCTATCATATTTTAGAAGATATTTTGCGTTTGATTTTTTTATATACCTATCAAATTCTTTGAATGGTTTTGAGCGCAAAAAATCGGGATAATCTTTTTTAATAATATTTTCATACTCCTTTATCTGTTCTTTTATTCGGGCTTTGTGTTCAAACAGACGTACACAGAGAGAATTTTCATCAACAAAATTTGTAACTTTAAATAATTCGGTTTCAAAAACGGGGTTTTCTTCGCGGAAAATTTTTGTAAAAGTTCCGCCTGTTTTAGCTATATCAGGCTCAAGCCCGTAATGAATATAATGTGCAAACTCATGCAAAAGAGTTGGGATAACACGATGTTTAGGGACATTCCTGGATATATCAATCCTGTTTTTCATAAAAAAACCTAAATGCCCGCGGGCCTTAGTCGTTGTGTTAACCCTCAACCCCAAACTTTCAAGATATTTAATAAGCTGATTTGCATCCATAAAATTCTCTTCCTGAATAATTATATCACAGAACATAAATCTCTTCATATAAGGCACAGGTAATTAGCATACCCTATGGAGTCTGAGGCACGACATCATAACACGCCGCATTTCGCAATTGTACATATCAAGCAATGACGCCTTCAAGTTTCAGGCTATAGCCCTCAGAATAACGAATACAGGGTTACACGGCTTCGCCGGTTCCACGCGTAAAAATAATGTGGCATTTGCTATATAAGTTCATTTTTAACAGGTTGATTAATTGTATTGTCAAGTCTTGCTGACCGTTGTTCTGCTTTTATTTTGCCTCGCATAATATGATAAGTTGCAACCCCGAGTGCCGCAACACCGGCAAACAAATTCCCTTTCCAGCCTATGCTTTTTGCCGGGTGGCGCAAAGTTTCAATCAAAGACTTTCCGTTTTTGGCGGAATTCGGGATAGCTTTTGTTGCCCAATTATAAGCCGCAACAGCAGTTCCTGTTAAAAAACCGTAGATAAGTGCTTTTAAAACAGAAGAAGTCGCAATAAAAATATTCCCGATTTTCAAATGAGATTTGTTATTTTTTTGAGTTTTTTGTGGAGCTGCATTCGTTTTTACAGGAGCAGACACTGCTGCAGCGGATTCCGTTACAGACGATGAAACAGCTTTGAAATTTACAGAAGGATTAAAACTTACGCCCGACACGACTACTCCAAAATTTCTGACACACATACACATTAAAACTCATAAAAAAAAAATTTTGCGTTAAAAGCGGCTCAAATGTTACAAAACTAAACCTGATTTTTGTTATACAATTACTATATGATTACATTTGACTGCCTTACATTAAAAGCTTTTATACAAGAGAATTCAGCATTTTTAACCAATGCAAGAATACAAAAAATCCAGCAGCCGACAAGAAGAGATTTTGTATTCTCAATAAGAAACAACGGAGAATCCCGAAAATTATACATAAATATTAATCCGCAGCTTCACCATATATGTTTTATGAGCAAGGAAAATGAAGCAAAAAGACGGATAGACATTCCGCAAAAACCTCCGATGTTTTGTATGCTTTTGAGAAAATATCTTGAAAACGCCAAAATCTGCAGAGTTAACCAGCCGGCCTATGAAAGAATTTTGGAACTCTATGTAGAAACATATAACGAGGTAAATGAAAAAATATATCTTTGCCTTGCCGTTGAGCTTATGGGGAAACATTCAAACGTAATTTTGTACAACGATGACACAAATGTCATTCTTGGCTGTGCGCATAATGTCGGGTCTGAAAAGAGCCAGGTTCGGGAAATGGCAGGAACTCTACCTTACACATACCCACCGAAACAAAATAAAAAAGATATACTTAACTATAACGGTGAAATTAATTATGAGAATTTAAGCAATGAATTCTACGGATTTTCAAGATTTTTTGCACTACTCTGTAAAAGTCAGCCTCTTTCCGTATTAAAAAATTTCATAAACCTGAAAAATCTTTCTCCTGCAATATCAAACGATTTTCAGACATACGGTCTTTTTAAGAATCTTATATCCGGCTCAATCCCGCAAAAATCTGTTAATGATATGATTGACAACTATTACTCTTACTGGCAGGAAAATGAATTATACAAAAATCTCAAAACACATCTGCTGACACTTACCCGTCAAAAATTGAAACGCACAAAAAATGCTTTAAACAAAATGACCGAACAAATCCAAAAAGAAGCAAATTGTGATAAATACAGGCTATTCGGCGATTTGATTATGGCGAACCTATGGGCTGCAAAAGATTTTACAAGCAGTATAGAAGTTTTTGATTACGAAAACAATAAAAATATTACAATCAAACTGGATGAAACAAAGACCTTAAAAGAAAATGCACAAAATTTTTACAAATTATATAACAAAGGAAAGACCTCTAAAGAAAAACTATCAGAAATGTTCAATGATTTAAAACAGGTAAAAGAATATCTTGAGCAGACAGAATACTCAATAAT
>CALUUU010000198.1 GCA_944324035.1 Candidatus Gastranaerophilales bacterium | reverse complement strand
AAAAATTTTCCATTAATTTTTGGCTGCCGGCAAGGATTGTGCTGTTGTGATATCCGGCTTTAATTCCTTTGCCTGAGATTTCTTCAATATGTAATTCTTTTTCATCAAAAATTTGTATTGTGCAAGCTTTTTTTATTGAAAGTGCTATCGGATGGCTTGAATAGGTTTCGCAAATTGCGGCATAAAACAAGAGTTCTTCTTTTGAAATACCTGACTGCGGAATTATTTTTTGAACTTCAAAAGAACCTTTTGTCAGAGTTCCGGTTTTGTCAAAAGCTATGGCATAAGGTTTTGAAAGTGCTTCAAGGTAACAGCTTCCTTTAATTAAAATTCCGGCTTTTGAGGCGCTTCCAATTCCGGCAAAAAAGCCCAAAGGTACAGAAATAACAAGCGCACACGGACAAGATATTACAAGAAATGTCAATGCTCTCTCAAACCACACCTCAAAAGATGCACCGGTAACTAAAGGCGGAATTACAGCCAGTAATACGGCGCCTGCCACAACTACCGGGGTGTAAATTTTCGCAAATCTTGTGATAAAGTTTTCGGTTTTGGTCTTTTTGCTGCCGGCATGTTCAACAAGTTCAAGTATTTTAGAAACTGTCGAGTCAGTATATTCTTTTTCAACCTTAATACGCAAAATCCCGTTAGTATTTATGCATCCGCTTATTGCGTTGTCCCCTTCCTGGAGTTCACGCGGAACAGATTCTCCTGTGAGGGCAGATGTGTCAACAGAGGCTTTACCATCTATAACAATACCGTCAAGAGGAATTTTTTCTCCGGTTTTGACAAGTATAACATCTCCCGGTTTTATTTTTTCAGGAGAAACTTTTATCACTTCTCCGTTTTGTTCTATGTTTGCATAATCAGGTCTTATATCCATAAGGTTCGAAATTGAAGCCCGGGATTTTTCGACAGCTTTGTCCTGTAAATATTCTCCAAGCTGATACAAAATCATTACCATAACGGCTTCCGGGTATTCTCTTATTCCAAATGCCCCGAGGGTTGCTATACTCATAAGAAAGTTCTCATCAAACACATTCCCTTTTAAAATGTTTTTAATTGCTTTTAAAACTATATCTCCGCCTGCAACAATGTATGCTGTTAAAAATACCAAAAATCTTACAGGTTCAGCTGGTTGGATTATCATAGCAGCCGCAAAAATTGCCGCAGATACTGCAATTTTGATGACTGGTAATTTTCTGTTATGGTGATGATGTTCGTGTTCGCACATAGTTCTTTCCTCGCATAGTAAATATATTAATATTATAATTGAACAACTATTCAATTGTCAAGTGCGATGATTGTTTTCTTTACAAAGTTTAATACAGTTGAACAACTGTTCAAATGTGTTATAATATATTATAGAACCGGAGGACTATAAATGGAAAACAGACGTTCTGACTGCGAAGCTATAAATATAGATATTGTAAACAGGGTTAAGCCGGATATGCCGGACATAAGTTTAATGTATGAATTGTCTGATTTTTTTAAGGTAATGGGTGACAGCACAAGAATTCAGCTTCTTTGGGCATTGGAGATGAGTGAGATGTGCGTGGGGGATTTGGCTGTGCTTTTGGATATGACAAAGTCGGCAGTATCTCATCAATTAAAAGTTTTAAAAACCGCAAAGCTTGTAAGAGCAAACAAAGTCGGGAAAAATGTTTATTATGCACTCGATGATCATCATGTGAAAAGTATTTTGGAAAAGGCGCTTGAGCATATCGGGGAGTAGTTTTATTCAGCTTTAATTGCAATTTTTAAGCAGTTATTTTGTTTTTGTTCGAATATTTTATATGCTTCTTTTATATTTTCAAGCGGCAATGTTGCAGATATTAAAAAATCAGTGTTAATTTTCCCTTCGCTGATAAGTTTAACAAGTTTGTCACAATGTACAGCATCAACGCCGCCGGTTTTAAATATTAAATTCTTGCCATACATTTGCGGAAGCGGTAAAATCTGGTTTTCTTCATACATAGCAACAACTGCTATTATAGCGTTAGCGCGGGCAATTTTCCAGGCTGTTTCAAGCGTATTTTTTCCGCCTGCGGCTTCTATTACGCAGTCTGCACCGCGTTTTTCAGTTAAATCCTTTATAAAAAATTCAACATTGGAGTTAAGCGGGTTAACTGTGTAATCAGCAAGTCCTTGTTCTTTTGCTAGATTTAACCTGTAATCATCAGTATCTATTGCAATTATTTTCCCGGCATTCATAGTTTTGGCTGATAACATTGCACATAAACCGACAGGGCCGATCCCGATTACTGCTGCAGTATCGTTTTGCTTAATTTCACAAAGTTCTGCTCCCCAGTAGCCGCTTGATAAAATATCGCCAACAAAAAGCGCATTTTCGTCTGTTACGTTGTCCGGCAATTTTGTAAGTCCGCAATCTGCATACGGAACTCGTATATATTCCGCCTGACAGCCGTCGATAGTGCAGCCAAGCTCCCAGCCGCCGTTTTCGCAGTTGTTTATGAAGCCGCGTTTGCAAAAATAACATTCTCCGCAGAAAGTTTCACAGTTAGCGGCAACCCTGTCACCCGGTTTAAGATTATTTATGCCGCTTCCGGTTTCCACAATCTCGCCGACAAATTCGTGCCCAAGTGTTGTTCCGGGGATTGCACGCGGAACACAGCCTTTTATGATATGTAAATCGCTTGTGCATATTGAAGAAAGTGTTA
>CALUUU010000197.1 GCA_944324035.1 Candidatus Gastranaerophilales bacterium | reverse complement strand
ATCCGACTATAGTTATTGTGATAAAAATTTGTAAGATTTTAGAAATTGATTTAAACAGCATATACCCTGATATTACATAAAACAATTCATTTAATTTCATTCTGCAATCTAGCTACATCACTTAGATGAAAAATTAAAGATTATTTAAGTAATAATCGTATATAAATTTTGTGAAGCTTAATAAGAGAGAGATGAATAAACACAAACTTAACATAATAATTATATCTCTGCTGCCGGTATTTTTTTATTTCTTTGTCAAATGGCTTGTTACAAATAATCCGCATAGTATATGCTTATTCAAATTCATAACCGGGCATGAATGCTGGGGCTGCGGAATGACAAGAGCATTTAACGCACTATTTGGTATGCAGTTTTCAAAAGCATACGAATACAATCCAAGAATAATAATTGTTGCTCCGCTTATGGTAGGAATTTGGCTTCAAACACTTATAAAAGCAATAAAAACACCTAAAAAACAATACATAAATGTAGAAAGCATTAAGAAGTAGAAAGAAAGAGAGGTTTTACTTATGGAAAACAGAAAAAATTACACAGCAACACTATTGTTGTCATTTTTCCTTGGCGGACTTGGTATTCACCGTTTTTACACCGGCTATGTAGGATTTGGAATTATACAACTTTTAACCGCTGGCGGCTGCGGAATCTGGACACTAATCGACTTTATCAGAATTTGCTTTAATAATTACAAAGATGCGCAAGGCAATGAACTTGAAGGCTATAGCAAACCCCTAGGATTGGTATTCTTCTTTATTTGGGCAGCACTGTTTGCCATTTCCGTTTTGGTATACGGCAGCGGCCTTGCAACGCTTCTACAGTCCTAAAAACAGTATATTGAAAGGAGAAATTAATAATGGCAACAAAAAACTGCCCCCACTGCGGGGCTGAAATAGACAGTGAGGCTCAAAGATGTTATGTATGCAAAGAGTGGCTCTCGGATGAAAACATTCCGGAAGCGGACAAACCGCAGGAATTTCTTCCGACATTACTTTTTGCGTATTTTCTTGGGGCATTTGGAATTCACAGATTTTATACAGGGAATATTCCTATAGGCATTGCACAACTCTTAACTTTAGGCGGTTGCGGCATTTGGGCATATATAGACTTCATATTAATATGTTTTAATAAATTTAGAGACGGAGAAGGCAGACATTTGAGTAAATATAATGCAAATGTCGGTATTTCGCTTTTTGTAGTAAGCTTAATTCCTTTTGTTATAATAATATTCTCAATTATTCTTATGACAATGCTCCTTACTGCCGTCAGTCTAAAATAGAAAGGAAACTTTATAATGAAGGAAAAATATTGCCCTTACTGTCATAATACGGTAGATGAAAATGAGAATATATGTCATATATGTAATAGAGAGCTGACAATTCAATGTCCTTACTGTAAACAGATGATTAAGGCATATGATGAGGTTTGTCCTTATTGTACAACTAAATTACATAAACCATTTAACCCGATGATTTTGATAATTCTGGGTGCTGTTTTAAGTATAATATGGCTGGTTATAAATCTTATTCTCATAACATTTTTAAATTTCCATCCGGCACTGCTGCTGGAAAAGGACAAACATGGAGATTTATTATTACCTCTGTCGGATTATGTTAATATAGTCCTGGAAACAATGATTATAACAATTGTTCCGTATATTATTTCGCTGGTAAACAAATATAAAACCAAAATAGCTGCAGCAGCGCTAATACTCAATGTTATTTGTGCATTTGCGCTTATTGGTTATTTTATTCATCTGTATAATATAGCAAAATAAAAGAGCCCTTCGGGGCTTTTTTATTGGCAAAAAAATTTTTGTTTATGTTTTAATAAACACATGCAAAATGTAGGTTCACTCACAAAAGATAAAATCTTATACAGTTCAGTTAAACCACCTGAAACAAAAGCTCAGGAACCTGCCAAAACACAAGCAGGCAAATCGGATAATAAAACAAATTTAATTATAGGAAGTCTTGCAGCTGCCGGCTTAATTGGCCTTAGCGGAGTTATTATTGCACAGAGGGGGAATATTCAAAAACTCAAAAAAGCACTTAATTCAGCAGGCAGCCAAATTTCCGGAGCAGAAAATCCTCCTAAAACAGAAACGCTTATTCCTTATAACATATTATCACTTGAAGAGTGCGGATTGTATCAGATATTTAAAAACGAGAAAAGCGGGTTTATCAGATTTTTAAAAAACAGCAATGCCGAACCGCAAAAAATTAAGGAATTTTTATTTAGCATTACCTCTGATGAAAAAACTGCCGGAGAATTTATTAAAGAAGTTATAAAAAACCCCCGCAAATCCGGTGAAATATTAAACGTCTTACAGGAAAAAATCGGCGGCTGGAAAAACTTATCGGAATGGTTCATGGCTCCGGGCGGCTATCAGGAGGCTTACACCAAACTGTTCAGAAATTTAGTAAAAAATATGCCTGTGGATGAGATGATTAAGCTCTCCCCTAACTGGCATATACATTACTTAATGCACAAATGTGACGGAAATATCAGATTTGGGAAGCTTCCTGAGGAATTTCAAAACATTAAAGATTATACCCATTTTGTAAACTGGCTGACAGATATAAGAAGACAAATAGGGCATCAAGGTAAAGAGACATATAAAAAGCCGGTATTGCTTGAATACGGCGGACAGCACTTCAACATGCTTCCGCTGCAGGAAGGCTTATCCGGTAAATATGCTATGAAACTC
>CALUUU010000196.1 GCA_944324035.1 Candidatus Gastranaerophilales bacterium | reverse complement strand
CTACTATAAAAAAGCTTGCGGATGCGGGCTGCCTGAAAATTACGGAAGAAGAGGTATATAGGAACCCTCTTGATATTTTAAATATAGAAACAACTGAACCGCTTTTTGAGCTTGAAGCAGAACAAAAAACTGCTTACGAGGGCATTAAAAAGGCTATAGAAAGTTATTCAAACGAAAAAAATCCGGAAACTGATGCAGTAATTCCGCCGCTTACAATGCTTTTGCACGGGGTTACGGCTTCAGGAAAAACAGAAGTGTATTTTAAACTTATTAATGACTGTATAAAATCCGGGAAAAATGTGTTATTTCTTGTTCCTGAAATCGCGCTGGCTTCCCAGCTTACCAAACGTCTTGCAAAAAAATTCGGAACCCGTGATGTTGCAATTTGGCACAGCAGCATATCCGAGGGGGAAAGATATGATGTTTGGCAAAGGTTATACAGGGATGATATTAAAATCCTTGCCGGAGCACGCTCCGCGGTCTTTGCGCCGCTTAAAAATATCGGACTTATAATTATTGATGAAGAACATGAAGGCGCATACAAACAAACTAATCCTGCCCCAAGGTATGATGCAAAAGTTGTAGCCCAAAAGCTTGCGGAATTTCATAACTGTCCGCTTCTTTTAGGTTCTGCAACTCCTGATATTTCTGTTTACTACAGAGCACTGAATTCAGGAAATCTTTTTGAGATGAAACACAGATATAAGAATGCTCCTATAGCGCCTGTAACTGTTGTTAATATGCAGGAGCATTCGCGAGCTGCGTATAAGAGTGTTATATCAAAACCCTTGCAGACTGCTATTCAGGAAACGTTAGATAATAAGCAGCAGGTTATTTTATTGATAAACAGAAGAGGTTTTGCTACATTTACACAGTGTAAGGCATGCGGGCATGTTATCGAATGCCCGAACTGCGCAATCCCAATGATTTGGCATTCAAAAGATAAGCATTTGAAATGTCATTATTGCAACCACATAGAATATTTTCCGGACACATGCCCGGAATGCGGCTCTGACGCTCTCAAGATAAGCGGAACCGGCACACAGAAAATTGAACAATACGTGCAGGAGCTTTTCCCTGAAAATAAGGTTGAGAGAATAGACAGTGATGTTCTTGTACGCAAAGGTGAACACATAAGACTTTTGGAGCGATTCCAGAAAGGGGATATAGATATTTTGGTAGGCACCCAGATGATAGCAAAAGGGCTTGATAATCCTAACGTTACACTTGTCGGTGTAATCTCCGCAGATGCAAGCTTTAATCTCCCTGATTTCAGATCATCAGAGAGAGGATTTCAACTTTTAACGCAGGTTGCGGGACGTGCCGGAAGAGGTGAATTTACAGGGCGTGTGTTTTTCCAAACATACAACCCGGAGTTTTATGCGCTGGAAAGTGCAAAATCCCAGAATTACAGAGAGTTTTACGAAAAAGAAATAATAACTCGCGAAGAATTTGACTACCCGCCATATAGTAAAATCGTACGTTTAATAATAAGTTCCATTAACAATTTCCGGGCAGAAAAGGCTGCAGCCGAAATTGCCCTGAGCTTGTGTACAATTATTGAAAAATACGGAGTTTCAGAACGTCTTGAGGTTCTTGGGCCGACACCTTGCGTAATTGAAAGAATAAACAGTTATTACCGCTTCCAAATTATTATTAAAAATAAACTTGATGTAAAAGGACATCAGTTTATTTCAAGTTTTTTAAGCAAAATAACAATGCCAAAAGATGTAAAACTCGCGGTAGATGTTGATCCGCTGGATATTTTGTAAATTGTATTATTTAATATCTTTTGTCTTTATGAACTTCGCAAAATCAGGTTTTTGAGTTAAGAAGCCACCAGAAACTTGCTTTAAAGATTGGGTATTAACAAGATTATCAGCAGGTGTAGTTTTTTTAAATATACCCTTTTTATACATAATTCCGCCAGCCGCAGCAAACAAAAGCACCAACCCTCCAATAGCAGGTATTTTATACCGTTTCATAAATTTCCCGGCCTCTTCAGTAGTTTGAACAGATATAGGCTTTTGAGTTGAAGGAGTTTTTGTAACCGGTTTAAATGCTTTTTTGTTTAATGACGCAACTTCATCTCTGCATTGTTTTCGAAGCTTTTCTATTTCAGCAGTCAATGCAATATATATTTCACTTCCTTCTTCTTTTTTCTTTCATTGCCTTTTACGACATCATGGCCATCGCCATCGCTCCCATTGCATGGATGGAATATACAGAAGTTGATCCTCTCATTTTTTGGACTTCTATCTCTTTGGTTATCGCCGCCCTTACCGGCCTCTCGGTGGCCTTAGCTGTTTTCTTAGCGAAATTCTTTTATCAGGACTACATCGAGTTCGATGGCGAAACCCTATTCTTCGGTCGAAAGAAACGTCAACCAGACAAGGTCGAGGATCTCTTATACGACATTAAAGTTTACAAAAAAAGCAAGAGAAAGAAGATAACGATCCGTGACAAAAAGACAGACGCGCTTCTCTTCAAGGCCCAAGGTATGACCATCAGTAACAGCCACCTTCTCATCAAGCTTCTGCAATCTTCGTCCCTAAACCAACATTAAAATTCAAACCGCATTTTTATATCCAAAAACAAAGCCCTGGCTTTTTATGCCTTATATCTTCAGGGATTTTCGCAGTCTAATGCAATACTCCTGCTCCACAAAGAGAAGGAAAAAGGAGATGAAGTCGTAGGCAAATTCAACAGGAAAGATTTCTTCCAGTTCTTTCAGGCGATATCCTCG
>CALUUU010000195.1 GCA_944324035.1 Candidatus Gastranaerophilales bacterium | reverse complement strand
GTCATCAGGCACTTTGTAATTGATTTCTGCTTTGTCAAAATATTCTTTGACTCTTTCAACCCGCTCATCCGGAAGCTTGTCAGCGCCGAATACAAAAGTATTTATACCGTCATGTTTTATATAATTACCTGTCCGAACAGAGCTGTGTCCGATAAAATACGCATACAAAACTTTATCCCAGCCGTATGTTTGGGCAATTATTTCTTCGCTTGTTACACCGTTTAAAAGCGGAATGATTATCGTATCGTCTTGTACAAAATTATTGATTTCATCGATTGCCTGCGCGAGGCCTGTTATTTTTGTTGCGATGATTATTAAATCAGCTTTAAAGTTTGCATCATCCGGAGTAATGTAGTTTATGTCAAGCTTTGTGTCATTAAAGTAAATCGGATTTTCGCTGTACCTTTTTAGGCGGTTTTCATCAACCAGCACCCTGAAATTTTCGGCATCAAATTTTTGAAGTTTATCGGCATAAACTGTGCCAACAGCCCCTAATCCGCATAATAAAACTTTTTTAATCTTTTTCATCGGTATAATATTAACACTTATATTAAAAATTTTCAAATATTTTATAAATATACCAAAAGAAGATGCTTACAACGCTTTACTTTCCAGTGAAAACAAAGCCTCTTACATAACCCATGTTATGGGTAGTCAGATAACATGGGTTATGTATGTTTATCTGCTGAAATTTTTATTATATAATTACAGTCAGAAGGGGATATGTTATGAAAAGCAATAATATAAAAAAGGGTTTGGCAAAAACTCCGCACAGAGGGTTATTAATGGCAACCGGTGTTAGTAAAAAAATGATGAACTCTCCGTTTATTGGTATTGCTTCATCTTTTTCAGATTTGGTGCCTGGACATATCGGTATGCGGGATTTGGAACGACAAATTGAAAAAGGAATACACTCTGCAGGCGGTCAGGCTTTTGTATTTGGTGTTCCTGCAATTTGTGACGGTATAGCTATGGGGCACAGCGGAATGAGATATTCTCTCCCGTCAAGGGATTTGATTGCGGATTGTGTTGAATGTGTTGCCGCAGCGCATCAGCTTGACGGAATAGTCTTGCTTTCAAACTGTGATAAAATTACCCCGGGAATGCTTATTGACGCATTAAGATTAAATATTCCGGCTATAATTGTTACTGCCGGCCCGATGCTAGACGGGATGTGCAGGGGAGAAAATAAACTTACGATGGTAACAGGTTCTTTTGAGGCTGTCGGACGTTTCCGCAAAGGAGAAATTACAGAAGAAGAACTTCTTGCGTATGAAGAAAATTCCTGTCCTTCTGCAGGTGCCTGCCAGGGCATGTATACCGCAAATACTATGGCTTGTTTAACTGAGGTTCTTGGAATGAGTATGCCTTATTGTGCTTCAGCATCGGCTGTTTCTTCCTTAAAAAGGAGAATTGCATTTGAAAGCGGTATGCAAATTATGGAACTTGTTAAAAAGGATATTAAACCTTCTGATATCATAACAAAAGACAGCATGCTGAACATGATAAAGTGTGACCTGGCGCTTGGCGGCTCTACGAATACTTTTCTGCACACTCTGGCAGTTGCAAACGCAGGCGGAATTGATATTACTATTGACGATTTCGACAGACTTAGCCGTGAAATTCATCAGATTGTAAAAATAAACCCTTCTTCAACTCTTACTATGACTGATTTTCATAATGCGGGAGGTATTCCTGCGGTTTTAAAATCAATGAAATCTTTATTGGCGGATACTAAAACAGTTTCCGGGTTGTCTTTAAATGAAATCGCGGATAAGGCTTATATTGATGAACAAATTATACCTCCTTACAACAAATCTTCTTATAATCAGGCAGGGCTCGGAGTGTTGTATGGAAATTTAGCGCAAGACGGCTGTGTAATAAAGATATCAGGCGTTGATCCTTCATGTTATGAATTTGAAGGTTTGGCGAGAACATTTAACAGTGAAGAAGATGCAATGAGTGCGCTTGAAAATGATGAAATTAAAGCAGGGGATGTAATTGTGATAAGATACGAGGGGCCAAAAGGCGGGCCGGGAATGAGAGAAATGCTTGCCCCTACTTCACTTCTTGTAGGAAAAGGGCTTGGAAAATCCTGTGCATTGATTACCGACGGGCGTTTTTCCGGTGCTACAAGAGGAATTTGCGTGGGGCACATTTGTCCGGAAGCTGCAAACGGCGGTGTAATTGCACTTGTTGAAGACGGCGACAAAATTAAAATTGATATTCCTAACCGAACTATTGATTTGCTTGTAAGTGATGAAGAGTTATTGAAACGTAAAGCTAATCTTAAACCTTACTCAGCAAAAATTAAATCCGGCTATCTTGCAAAATATGCGGCTAATGTTCAAGATGCAAGCCACGGTGCTATTGTTTAAGCGCAAGGGCAAAATTCGGCGGAGAAATTCCGCAGCCGTTTGCAAATTCAAATTGTATTCCCTTTATTCCTGGGCGCAGCGGGTCAATAAAACTTGAATCACCTATATCTATAACCTTGTATTTGCCGTTTACATCTATTATGTTGGTTATGCACACATCATTGTAATGAATTCCAAGTAAATTCATATCTTCGATGAGTTTATTTCCTTCTATGAGATTTTCTGTTTGAACAGTGCGTACGCCGTCAACATAATCATATAAGCCGGAATTTGATGCATAGTCAAAGAAATGAAATTTTACTGTATTTTCACAATTGTGGAGGTTCATGTAGTAATCCATTTGAGCATTGAGAAATGAAGAATCAGGTCTGTATGCAAAGCT
>CALUUU010000194.1 GCA_944324035.1 Candidatus Gastranaerophilales bacterium | reverse complement strand
ATGTAAGGAAAAATTAGATAAAAATGAGTAAACTTTGTAACAATTTTTGTCATCGAATTACGTAACATATACAATTCAGACGCTGAAAGCCGAAGAATCTCATGTAAAAAGAGATCCTTCGCTGGCGCTCAGGATGAGAGATGAAGAATAATATTAGTGCTGCGATTTATGCTTAACTAAGATTAGAATTTAGTAAATTAATTTCTCAGTAGGAATAACTCCCCATCCCAGCCTTCCCCAAGCAGGGGAAGGAGTGAATATGGTGCATATCACACAGCGGAGCGTCATGTTGATATACCTCAGGCAGATAACATGGGGTATGTATAAATCAAGTAATTCTTGTGCATGGAACCTGCCAAGTTTGAGCCATATGATGCTGTTTAGAAAACATTTAGTGGAGTTTTCTATATAACTCTCTATAAATTTCAATTGACAAGAGAATATGTTTCTACTAAAATAACTAATGTGCTTGTTCTTGTGGCAAGGACACCACGAGGATGATTGATTATCGTCCGAGATGGAGGGGAGAGTAGACGCGCGGCTAGCGATTCCGCTCTCAAGTTAAAAATTAAATAGTCACATGCCCTTGTGGCGGAATCGGTAGACGCGTTGGACTTAAAATCCAATCGGGGCTCAACCTCGGTGCCAGTTCAAGTCTGGCCAAGGGCACCATAAAAGACCTGAGAAGGTCTTTTTTTTATACCATTCTTTCACTACGCAGGTCTAAATTCGAGCAAAGCCCTCATATAAAATGTAATTTTCATCCAATCATCAATAAACTTGCGCAGTTCTGTGATTTTTGGTATAATAGGCTTAAGAGAGGTTTTTATGAGCGAAAATATGGACTCAAAGCAGTTTGCATGTATTGTGGCACGATTTCTGGACGATAAACTTGGTAAAAATATTGCCATATTAAATATCGGACATGTTTCTTCCCTTGCAGATTATTTTGTTATTGTTACCGGAGATTCCACGCCGCATGTCAAAGCATTGATGGAATCGGTTAAGGATAATACTAAGAAATTGTTGAACCGCATGCCTGTCCGGATGGAAAATGATAAGCGCAACCGGTGGAATCTTTTAGATTACGGTGATGTGGTTGTACATATGTTGCATAAAGAAGAACGCGAAACTTATGCTATTGAAAAATTCTGGAATAACGCTTATAGTGTTTCGGAAGATGAATGGAAAGAATTGTCGCAAGATTATAAAACTTATGATAAATAATTATTATTAAAGAGAGAGTAAATTTATGGAAAAACAGGAATTAGAAAAACAAATTAATGAAACAATTATGGCCATGACGAAAGATCCGAAAGAACTTTCTAATTACCATAAGCTTTCCCGTTTGTACCTTGAACAGCAGGATTATGATAAAGTAATGTCAGTTTTGGAAAGTATTCTTGCTATTGATCCTAATGATGTGCAGGCACTTGTGGGTATGGGTACAATGTGGTTCTATGAAAAAGATTTCAGAAAATCTCTTTCATATTATAACCGTGCGCTTGACATAAATCCTAAAAATTATCTGATTTACTATAACATAGGGAATGTTTTTGCCGAGTGGAAAAATTTTTCAAAAGCGTTGTTTTATTATAACCGTGCTGTTGATCTGAATTCTGTTAATCCGGAGATATATAACGCTATCGCGCTTTTGTACCAGGATAATGATGATTATGTTGAATCAAAAGCTTATTATGAAAAAGCACTTTCTCTTGATCCTGAAAATATTACAGCACTTGTCGATATGGGTAATGTATGTTTTAAGATGTTTGACTATGAAACAGCTCTTGATTTGTATAAAAGAGTTTTTGCCTTAAATATTGATAATAAGATTGTTGCAATATGTATAGGAAATACCCTGACGCTTATGAAAGAAAGGGAAAAAGCTTATTCTTACTATGAAAAAGCTCTTTCAATGGAAGGTGATAATTACAGGGCATATATCTGCTATGCAATTTCTCTTTCAGAGTTTGGTGAGTATGACATGGCTATAGGGATGTATAATAAGGCAATCGAGCTTGAACCTAAAAAGGTTAATGCATACCAGCTTTTGGCAAATTTATATACTAATATGGGCAGGCTGGATGATGCTGTTAATTTGTATAAAAAGACTCTGCAGTTTGCACCTAATGACGCGGGCACATATTTGCTTCTCGGAAACGGCCACTATCTGCAGGGGGATATTGAAAAGGCTATCGCTGCTTATCGCGCGGCGATTAAACTTGAGCCTGATAATGATGAGCACAAACTCGTTTACCAGCAGGTTCTTGATGAATATATTGATAAAAAACGGAGCGGAGATAAGGTTTAACTTATGTACGTCGATAACCCAAAACCTTATTTGATTGAACGTCTGGTAGCAGGGCTTACTTATCCCACAATGGGACTGGTTGGTTTTGTCTGGCTTATTATCGGGCAGATTACAAAATCTACGCCGACACGTTTCACGGCTTATCATTGTTATCTTTCAATTTTTTTGAGTCTTGGGTATGTAATTTGCAATTATATTTTCTGGTGGATTTATGATTTGATTACCCACATTCCTTTTATAAACCGTCTTGTCAGCAATCTTGTTGTATATTTCAATTTCCCGATTTTTTACGGTTATTCTTTCATGCAGATAATTATTTATTCTGTGCTTATTTATATGACGGTTACAGCATTTTTAGGAATGTATTCTTATCTGCCGTGGTTTTCAGATATAATTAAATCAATTGTTAAGAGATAATAATCCCCTCTTGCGATTATTTTATGTGCGTGTTACTATGTTGACAGTCGAAAT
>CALUUU010000193.1 GCA_944324035.1 Candidatus Gastranaerophilales bacterium | reverse complement strand
CCTCTTATAATCAACAATTCAAAAATGTTCTTTAATGCTGATGCACATAAAGATAAAACATTCAATTTTGAAGTGTTTACAAAAGATTTTGAAGTTCAAAATATTATTACACTTTTACAGACACAAATTGTGGCAAATAATCTTGATGAAATACTTCAATATTTTTCAGATATAAAAGGAAAATTTGATTTTAACATCAAGATAACACATAACAGCATGAACGGAAATGTTAATTTAAAAAACATTTCATTCAAAGTCGTACCGGTTGATAATATTCCTATAACGCTTCAGAGGGGGAAAATTGCCCTCGATGCAAAAAATATGACACTCACCGGATTTGAAGGGATTTATGATAACCGTGCTGTAAACAAATTTAAATTTGAAGGAACTGTCAAAGATTACTTAAAATCAATTGATACTGATATAAAAGGGCACGCCGTTGCAACGAATGACTTCTTTAAAAAGCATATATCAGCAATGGTTAATTACCCGATAGAACTGACAGGGAATGCAGATGCCGCAATCAAATTAAAATCAAAAAATAATATTATTGATTTAAACGGACTGTTTATACTTCCGCGCGACAGAAATATTACAGTAGGCGGAGAACCTCTTCCGTTTTCAAAAGCCGGACGAGCACTAACTGCAGATTTGCATTTTGAAGATATGGTGCTTGATATCAACTCCATTAAGTATTATATGGAATCAAAAAACAATGAGCGCGATGTACGCAGACCGATATTTACACTAAACGGACAAGTTGACGTTGCTAAAAATAATTATGTAAATAAAGTCGGCTTTGAAATCCCGGATCCGCTGCCAAGTGAATTTTTGAATGCAATAATGAAGCAGCCGCTGTTCAGAAAAGGAACGATTTCCGGCACAATGAGCGTTGATAATACCGGCTCATATCCTGTGCTTGCAGGAAATATGAAAGCTGAAAAAATAATAATACCGTCCCAGAGAATATTCTTAAAATCCGGAGAATTCAGCACAAATAACGGCTTAATCCATTTAAATGCTTTCGGCAAATATAAACGTTCAAATTACGAATTTACCGGAAATATTGTAAATGCGATAAAATTTCCGATAATTATTAAAGATGTAAACTTGTCGCTTGATTACCTTGATATTTATAAAGCGCTGACAGCTCAAAATAATCTGCAGCAGACAAATGAAGTTGCAGTTTCGTATGATACCGAAAATGTAGACATGGGCGAAGGTTCTACGGATTTTGATATCGGAAATCTGATTATAGAACGCTGCAATTTTGCGCTCAAAAAAGGCGTTTATAAAGATATTGATTTCGGTAATCTCAATGCAACAATGAGTCTGGATAAAAACAGTATATTAAATCTTGCTTCAAACAGATTTGATATAGCAGAAGGTCATTCGTCAGTAAAAGTTAACTGCGACCTCAAAAAAAGCAAGTATAATCTTAGATTAGGCATTGTAAATGTAAATAGTGATAAAATTGCTTCATCTTTGCTTAATTTAAAACGCGAAATATCCGGAAAAGCAAGCGGTCTGATAGATATCAGCACAGATAATTCGTTAAAACTTGACGGTTCAATAAAATTCTTAATTAAAAACGGAACAATACAAAAAGTCGGTCTGGTTGAATATGTAATGAAAGTTGCAGCATTGTTCAGGAACCCGCTTACGATGATAAGTCCTTCTACCTTCTCCGATTTAGTAAACATTCCTGAAGGAAATTTTGACAAAATAAACGGAGATATCATATTAAAAGATAATGTCATAGAAATGATGAAAATAAAATCTTCCTCCCCGCAATTAAGTTCTTATATTGCAGGAAGATACGATCTTGAAACAAAAGATGCATCTCTTAGAATTTATACAAAATTCAGCAGCTATAAAAAAGGATTTGCCGGAGCATTAAGAAACATTTCATTAAACAGCCTTGCAAACAGAATGTCAATGAGCAGCAGAAATGATGCAAACTATTATGCAGCAGAACTTGAACAAATACCTCCTATAGAAGCTGATGATAAAGATGCGCAGATATTCCTTACTAAAGTTGAAGGAGATGTTGAACATAACAACTTCCTGTCATCTCTAAAGAAGATTAAATAATGTAAATAAAATATAAATTTTATATAAAAAATAGGCAATTTTTATACCCGAAAATACTTTATATATATGTAAGGGAATTAAAAAAGGGATAAAAATTATGAAAGACTATACTATATCAACATTGGAAGAATTTTTCTCAGAACCGGAAGTTATAACTATTGATGAATACTTTAATATTCTTGATAAAGAAAATATAAAACGCACAGCAATGGTTTCAAAAACATTGAAAGCGTATTTAAAAAACGTCAAATCAGATTCTAAAATCAGCAATAAACTTTTAGCATAAGATAAATTCTGCGTACGAAATAACACGCAAAAAGCGCACATTAAAATGTGCGCTTTTTTATTTTTACAAAACATCTTATTCCTTAACAGGAGCCGGAGGAGGAAGAACTTGACCATCTTCCATAGGAGGCATAGGAGGCATTCTTAGTATTTGTTTTTTATGAGCTTTTTCAAAAGCTTTTCTGCCTTCTTTTTTCATTTTATTTAATTCTTTCAACTGCTTTTTAGTTAAGATTGATTCAAATTCCTTCATATTCTGCATACGGATTTCATTTGCCTGTTTTCTTAAATCGCGCATTTCATTTCTTAATTTAGCAAGCTGTTCTTCCTGTTCCTGAACCGCTATTTTTGATTTACGCACAGCATCCATTTGAGCACGTGTTTCCTTCATTTTTTGCATAACAGGCTCCATTTGCTGATGCCCTTTGACTCGGATTTCTTTTGCCTGAGCT
>CALUUU010000192.1 GCA_944324035.1 Candidatus Gastranaerophilales bacterium | reverse complement strand
CATTGCGAGCGATAGCGAAGCAATCCAGGTTATTTACTGTTGCTTCATTCTTATAAGCGCACAATAACTTCTTTAGATTCTTCGGGTTTTCAACCCTCAGAATAACAGGTACGCCGCAATGGCTAATAGGCTCAAACCCTTGTAATACCTTAGATGTAGATACCCCCCCCCCGGTATTTCCGTACTATTATTGACTTTTGCATATATTCATCCTCCTTTTTCCTTTAGTATAAACTATGTTCACACTTTTTGCAAGTCTACTTTCATAACCCATGTTATGGGAACATAGCGCATTTACTCCTTCCCCTGATTGGGGAAGGCCGGGATGGGGAGTTATTTCTACTGAAAAATTAAAAATCCGAAGGAGCTATTTTTATATGAGGTTCTTCAGTAATGTAGGCCGGATTTACTAATCTGACAAAAATTAAAAGGTAGAACTGTCAGTTCTAAAACAAGCACGAAAAAGGTACTTGCCACTTTATAATATGTAAAGATTTATATCAGCCCCCTGAACATTCTCTCAAGTTTTGCAGCTATTATGCCGATACAAAGAGTAATAGTATGGGAAAAAGATATTAGAGCATATGGCACCGGTTAATTCTACGAGAATACAACAAGCAATAGATTATTGTCTTAACAAGGGCGGACAAATATCAGAAAGCGCCAAACGTTTTGGAGTACCTGAAAAACAGTTAAATTATCTTGTGAGCGAGGCACTAAATCCATTCACCGGGCCAAGTACAAATAAAGAACTCTGGGATAACTTTGAAAATACGCGAGTTGTTAAAGCAAAACTTGTAGTAGGTAATCAGTCTTATTATTTAATTACAACCGGTTTTGACTCATCTGAGCCTAAAATGACGGCTTATGACACAAACGGAAATGCCATCAATGTCAATACATTAAAGAAAACATACGGAATCGCCGATTTCCAAGTAAGCGGCAACGGTGAAATAACCCTTGTTGCAAAACAAAATTCTGCAACTAACATGCATCTTGAACTGGAAAATGATGAAGACGGCTACTTTGATACACTTGGAGAATATAAACAAGAGGGTATGGGAGCCTTACAAGAGAACTCCTTTGAAGTCACTCAAAAAACACTCTACAGCGAAGATTTGGCTAAAAATCCGGTAAAAACCCCATATGAGAACACACTGCAGCAAGACGCACAAATCAGAGAACAAACCATAGATTTATTAATAAACGATACTCAAAATGCACTTGCTATGCTCGACGACTACAGAGATAGCTTTGGATACGTATCTTGGGATGCCATAGCACAAGGGCTTGAAGGAATCGGAAATATTACTATAGACAAAATTACCGGCAGCAATTTGTTTGTAACAGTCGGAGAAAACAAAGAAGCTTTAGAAAAACAACTTAAGCAACTGGAAAAATTAAAAAAACAGGCAGATAATCCGGAAACATTTGCAAAGCAATTCAAAGAAACCTTTGGTGTCGACTATAACCCTGAAAATTTCCACAATCTTACCCAGACCGCGGCAAAGTATAAAGAAATGAATGCCTATAACAGTTTGAGCAACTATTTTGGAAACGGCATTGAAAAACTTAAAAGTTCTGACGTTTCAGATTTTGAAGCTGCAGGAATGCTTGCCCCTTTATTTAAAGGCGGAGTAACCGAAGCTCAAGAATATATCAAAAACATCAGACAAATCAGTAAAAACGACACAGAATTCAAAAATAATTTGATATCTGTACTGGAAGAATCAAAAAAATCAATTGACAGCAATTTGAAAGGTGTTGACCTTCAAAGTTTAGAAAACGCCTATCGTCAAAGATATAAAAATGCAATGGGCGAAAATACAGAAGAAGAAACTATAGACGGTTTTATAAATATTGCTAAAAGAAATGCTATGTTCACCGAAGTAGGTGTATCAATTGCCAGCGGCTCATTAGCATCATCATACGGGAAACTGACAAGTGTAATAGCAGGCGCAAGTCCGTCTGCAATAGAGAGTGTTGCTGACGGAGCAACAGGAGGTGACGGAACCTTAGAGGAAGGACTGGAAAAATTCAAAAACAATATGGCTTATGGTTTATTTGGTGCATACGTATCAGGGCCATTAGGAACCAGCGTTTCAAAAGTATTATCATCCAACGGAAATGTATTCAAAAATATTGTATCTAACCATAAATTCACAATGGTAGCAGGTACCACTGCAGAAACAACCGCCGACGTACTTTTTGACAACATTATGAGTGATATGAGTTTCCGTGAATCACTTGAACAAAACGGGATTATGAATTTCAGTATGATGTTCCTTGGAGGCGCGGCTCACAAAACAAATAATACAGTAAACCCTGATCTGCCAAATGTTGATATGTCACAAATAAAGATAGAGAAAATGAGTGACGGCACATTCAACCTCAAAGCAGATAACAAACTTTTCTTCAAAGCAAAAGATGAAGATGAACTTGCAATGGCTGTATTATCGCTGGGTCAAAACAACGAAGCCAGAAAAGCTCATTCATCACAACAAAGCACTTCAGAAGGCACTATAACACACAATACTCAAAAACCGGGAGCAGATACTACAACAGCACGAACAAATACAGAACACACAACTAATACTGCAAACTCCACCCCTGCCGTAAAACCGCAAAACACAGCCGGCGATATATCTGCGCCAAAAGCTGAGGACACTGTTACCAAAAGAGCTTCTTCCGATAGCGAAATAGAGAATACAAAACCTGAAACAAGCTCCGCAGCACTTGATAATATCTCCACAAAAGAAGATCTTGCAAAATATCTTGAAGAATATACAGAAATGGATAATGCAGAACTTACGAAATTATTGTCCTCTTATAATGAAGAAAATATAGACAGCTTAAAAACAGTTCTTAAATACGTTATTGACAATGGCAAAAGTGATAATTCCCAATTTGCAAAAATG
>CALUUU010000191.1 GCA_944324035.1 Candidatus Gastranaerophilales bacterium | reverse complement strand
GATAAAACAAAAGAAAAAATTAAGTATGTAACACCTGATGCAATTCAAAAGTGTGCAAAAAAATATTTTAGCGGCAAGTCTGTTATTTCAATCCTAAGACCTTAGTCTGCCGGGTAATATGTTTCATTTTTCCGTCAATCAATAATAAAGATTGATGGATTTCGGCTTAAAACAAATAGTAATACCTGTAATATGCTTGATTATATTGGCACAGAAAGCTTACTGCTCGCAGGAAGCTAATATTTATATGAATATCAACTTTGACGCACGCTCATCATATGTACAAAATGAATTCAAAAAGAATTTGCAGCTAAACGCTTCTGAAATTCGATATATAAAAGTTCCGCGCGGGCTTATCGTGAGTATTGCCGAAAATATATTTTTTACCAAAAATTCAACGCGTATCACCCCAAAAGGGCAGCAACTTCTGCAATCAATAGCAATGGTGCTTTCAAAGTTCAATAATAAATGTGTAATAGAAAGTCATACTGATGAAACAATAGAGCAGGCTTCCGGATATAAAGAAGACTGGGAAATAAGCATCCACAGAGCCAACGTTATTGCGCAATACCTTATTCAATGCTGTAAAGTCAGCTCCGACAGAATATATACTATAGGTTTTGGAAACACAATGCCGTTTAACGAAAAAATTTCTGATTCACAATTTACGGATAACAGAATAAATTTCGTAATATTTGATTATACATTCAGAAGATAATATTGTCGGACCGTCGAATGCTAAAGCTCATGTTTAAATGTAATATTATACTCTGAAAGGAGTAAAATATGACCGAAAAACTGGGAATATACCGATGTAACATCTGCGGTAACTTAGTACAGGTAATATTAAACGGGGAAGGCGAGCTTGTGTGCTGCGGTGAGCCTATGGAATTTTTAAACCCAAATACAACGGAAGAAGTTAAAACCGAATATCATATTCCTGTATACAAATATACAGACAAAGACGGCATAATAATCCAAGTAGGCAAAGAACCACACCCAATGATTGCCGAACACTATATTATGTTTATTGAAACAATATCGGAAGATAAAAAACAACTTCGGCTTCAATACCTTGAACCCGGAGAAGAACCAAAAATGCTGCTAGACAAGAAAACCGGTAAAGAGAGTGCATACGCTTACTGTAATTTGCACGGTTTATGGGAGGGTAAAAGTGATTAATAAAAAAGTAGAGGACATTTTAAATGCACAGATTAATAAAGAATTCTATTCCGCTTATCTGTATCTTGCTATGTCTGCTTATTTTGATGAAATTGGTCTTAAAGGATTTTCTCATTGGACAAAGGTTCAGGCTAAAGAAGAAGTAGACCATGGAATGATACTGTTTGACTACATACTAGAACGTGACGGGAAGGTAGATTTGCGTCAAATCGAATCTCCTGACAAAAACTTTGAAAATCCGGCGCAAACATTTGAGATGATTTTGGAACACGAAAAAAGTGTCACAGACAGCATAAAATGCGTTGCAGAATTATCAGAAGATGAATGTGATATGGCAACAAGACATTTTATAAACTGGTATATATCGGAACAGGTAGAAGAAGAAGCAACTGTTCTGGATGTAATAAAAATGATAAAAATGTTCGGTACGGACACTCCGATACTTTATCATATAGATAAAGAACTCGGAAACCGGGGATACAAAGAACATTCTTACAAAAGTCAATAGATAAATCTATAAAGACGGCTATAGGCCGTCTTTTCTGTATGCAGTGGATATAGATAAACAATATTACAGACTATATATAGATATATTACGAAGGATAAATGTAAAATTTTATTAATATTGTAGCAAAATAATTTATTTAGAGGATTTAATATAACATTAAATTTTCTATACTTAACACGTAGGTAGAATAATAAAATTTGGGAGCTTATATGTAAAGCTTCCAAAACCGAGGTTAACGAATTATGGTCGATAACAGGTCAGCAGGATTTTTTGGAATAGGCGGCGCTTTTAATTTCAAAAGCGGTGATATTTCCGGCACGGCTGCCCGCACGCAGGATGACAAAATGGGACAAGGCGGAGAATATTTTGCCCAGCAGCAGCAGGAAGAAGAGAATGCTGAACAGAATTCTCAAAAATATATGGACAGGAGTGCTGTTTTAAGGGCAACACTTAATTCTCTTGCTATGATGAATGTCGCTAATGTTATTAATGCGAAAAAAATTGAAGCTAAAAAGCAGGAAGAGCTTTTAAATACCCAAAAACTTTTAAAGAAAAAACACGAGGAATCATTACTTGGAAGTATTAATAGTAGTGAGGATTTAGACCATAAACCTTCTGATGAAGACGATATTGAAGATATTGTTGATTAGGCGAATACGCTTGTTGTAATAGCTCTTACATCATCGCCCTTGTTTTCATCTTTTTTTGCACCGTTATTCATCAAAAGTTCACCGTGATAAAAAGGATTTGAGCCGTTTTTATCTTTAGCGGTTTCCTGGCTTACAAGTCCGCCGAATACTGTATGAGGGGTATTCTGTTCTTTTACTGTAATTTCATTTACAGAAATTGTCATTTTGCCCTCAACATTCTTCTGCAGATTTTGAGCAGCCATTGAATTTAAATATTGAATAGAATTAATTGTATTTTGATTTAACTGAATTTGAAGCCCGGAATTAGTCAAGGCAATCTGTTTGGCTGTTGCAGGATCAACTTTCCCGTTGTAAAGATCTACTCCTAAATCTCTTGGCTGGAAAAAGTTGACGGCATTTTCAACATTGTAGTGTGCATTTTTCTGTGCGGCACGTGTCAAAATAGACTGTGAAACCTGCTGCAAAGTCGTTCTGTCAATGCTTAATCCCATATTATTCAATTGTTCATAAACACTTATTGCCATCAGACTGTATCCCTTTTTCTATTTCCTTATGTGATTAATATCGGCAAATTTAGAGAAAACTTTAGACTTTCAGGTGTTTTCTTTACATAACTTTACATTTAA
>CALUUU010000190.1 GCA_944324035.1 Candidatus Gastranaerophilales bacterium | reverse complement strand
ATTGTATTCAAAGATTTAGGACTTCTTGTAATAGATGAGGAACATAGGTTTGGGGTTCGCCATAAGGAAAAATTAAAACAACTCCGGGAAAATATAGATATTATTACGATGTCGGCTACTCCTATTCCGCGGACACTTTATATGTCGCTGTCCGGGATAAAGGATATGTCCGTAATTAACACTCCGCCTAAAAACAGGCTTCCTATTAAAACATTTGTCGGAGTTTGGAACGAAAACATGGTTAAAAATGCTATTGTTCACGAGCTCGACAGGGAAGGTCAGGTGTTTTATCTTTACAACCGGGTTGAAACGATTGATGAATTTCGCATGCAGCTGAAACAGCTTGTGCCGAATGCACGTATTGCAATCGGACACGGTCAAATGGATGAAAAGCAGCTTGAACAGGTTATCATTGATTTTGCAAACCACGAATATGACGTACTTTTGGCAACAACAATCATTGAAAACGGTATTGATATTCCAAATGCTAATACAATGATTATCCATGATGCAGACAGATTCGGGCTTGCGCAGTTATATCAGTTGAGAGGACGTGTCGGAAGAAGCCAAAGGCAGGCATACTGCTATTGTTTCTATAAACGCACAAAAGAAATGACAAAAGAAGCAATCGCGAGATTAAAGGCTATTAAAGAATTTACTACTCTTGGCAGCGGATACCAGATTGCAATGAGAGATGTTGAAATTCGTGGTGTCGGCAATATTTTGGGTACCAAACAGCACGGACATATGATTAATGTCGGATTTGATACGTATTGCCAGCTTTTGGAAGAAACCGTTCACGAACTTCAGGGCGAACATATTGAACAGCAGATTTCTACGATTGTGGATATAAATGTTACTGCGTTTATTCCGGATGAGTGGGTCGGCTCAAAAGAACAAAAAATGATTGAATATAAACGTCTGGCGGATGTAAAAAATGATGTCGAGCTTGATTATATTACGGAGGAGTGGAAAGACCGCTTTGCCAAACCGCCTGAAAGCGTTGAAAATTTAATAAAACTTATCCGCCTAAGACTTGCCGCAAGTGATGTTAAAATTTCAGTTATTCGGGAAACTTCTGATAATATAAGGATTTATACTCCATATACACAAGCCGAGTGGAAACTTATTCAGCCGCATCTGCCGTCCGAAATTTTGAAAAAAATAAAATTTACTTTAGCTCCGGCCTCGTGTCAGGAAGGCGTATCAATACTGCTGCTTAACAATTCTTATATGAATTTTAATGAAGTATTTAACATTTTGACAGATTTGTTTTATTATATACATAAAGTTAGTCATGATTACTCAAAGTAAAAAGAAAGAGAGAATTTGATGAAGGGAAAAAAACTATTGGCAACTATCGCAGTTTCAGCGGTGCTGTTTACAGGCTGCGGTTTGAAGTCTGCCCAAACTATTATTAAGGTTAATGATACAAAAATTTCTCAGGCTCAATTTGATGAAGTTTTTGACAGAGAAGCCCAGTCAGGCATGATAGCTAAATTAGGTGTTGACCTTAAGAATGGCAAAAATGATTTTATGTATAATCTTATCAAAACAAGAGTTGTTAACGAGCTTGTTATTAAAGCAATGTTAGATCAGGAAATGGATAAACGCAACATCAAGGTTAATAACGATGATATGGAAGAAGCAATGAAATCCATAGTTGATAAGGTTGGTTCAAAAGAACAATTAGATAAAATTTTGAAAGAAAACGGCGTTAAAGCAAGTGATTTCAAAAAAGACCTAAAAGAACAGGTTAGAATGAAAAAACTTGCAGAATCATTGGGTAATTACGATGTGTCCGATGCTGATGTTAAAGCTTTCTATAACAGAAATATAGACAAATTTAAATATCCTGAAAAAGTTAGAGCTTCTCATATCCTGATTGCCGTAAACCCTCAAGAAATGACAGAAGTTGTTAAGTCTGACCCTAAAAATGCAAACTTGTCAGAAGCTGAAGTAAAAGCTAAAGTTAACCAGGAAATTGCGGCTAAAGAAGCTAAAGCTAAAAAATTGTTTGCAGAAGCTAAAAAAGATCCTTCTTCATTTGCAAAATTAGCAAAAGAAAATTCTGAAGACCCAACTTCTGCTGAAAAAGGCGGAGAATTAGGGTTCTTTGCGGCAAATGAAATGGTTCCTGAATTTTCTAAAGCTTCTTTCGGCGCAAAGCCAAATACAGTTGTAGGGCCTGTTAAAACACAATTCGGCTATCATATTATTTATGTAAAAGACAGAATGGCTGCAGGTCAGGAACCTTTTGAAAAAGTTAAAACCAGTATTAAAGATTTCTTGACAAATCAAAAACAGCTTGAACAAATCGACAAGCTTGTTGAATCTTTGAAAAAGAATGCAAAAATTGAATACGTAAATAAAGAATACGATCCTGAATATATCCAGCAAAAAGTTCAGGAAAGCATTCAAAAAAGCGGCGAAACTGCAAAACAATTGAAAAAAGAAGCTGAAGCTAAAAAGCAAGCCGCTGCTCAAGAGAAAAAATAGTTAATAGTTAAACAACAAAAAAGCCGGATATATCCGGCTTTTTTGTTGCAATCATACGGCACAGTTGTAAATAATAGAACATTTATTATTCTTCCATTGAGCACAGACACCAACACCTGTTGGCAATGAAAAGCATTCTTCTCTTGTAGTACAGCCTTCAGGGTTATCAATACTGCATTCCGACACTTGCTCCAGCTCATCCGTAACATCAAACAACTGGCCGCCCTCGCCGCTGAAACGGTATTTATGCAAATCTTTAGCAACTCTGTTCGGGTTGTTGTTCGCATTAACATCAGCTATTATGTCAAAGCTGTTGACTTCATCCCAATTATCAGGTTCCAGAACTCCGTACGCAAACCCGTCAGTTGTTATAAATGCATAAACGGGTTCCCGCTCCCAGCTAAACGGTACTGCCTGGTTTTTCGAATTGTAATACTTTACATTCTTCAAGTTCTCTAAAACAGCTTGATTATCATTAGAGAT
>CALUUU010000189.1 GCA_944324035.1 Candidatus Gastranaerophilales bacterium | reverse complement strand
TATTTATCCAGGATTGCAGAGTATATTGCCGCAGACTGACGATTTCAATTATGTTTCTTCTTCTGTGTCATCTAAATCGTACGGCCGGCACGGCTGTTCTCTAAGAATAATTATTCCCGTAAATAGTATTATCAGGGAAAACATTATTCCTAATATATTTACATATCCTGTGCCGGAATTTATCAAAAGAAAATTTTCATTTGTATCTTTGATGTAATCTTTAATTTCTTTTGCACCGGCACGGCATTGGGAAAGTTTTCGGTATGTTGTAACATTATATGTTTTTTTATTTGTATCCAGTTTTAAAATGTAATAGCTTTGTTTTCCGCGTTTTGACGGCTGCACTTCTCTTTTACAATAGACATTATTTAAGTCATTGACAGAAAAATCCTCCCGGTTAAGTTCAATATTTATGTATTTAATTTTAGACGTAAAATTACAGCGGGCATTTTGTCTGCTGCAAGTAAACGAGTCTTGTATAAGAGAAAGCGCAAGCAATCCTATACTGATTATAAGGCAGATTGTAAATCCGATATATTTTCCCATAATTATGCTGTTAACTCTTTATACATTTTTAGATATTCTTCGGAACTTTTCTTCCACGAAAAATCTTTTTGCATTGCCGTATTTCTCATTGCATTGAATGTGTATTTATCCTTGTAGACTTCCAATGCACAATTTACAGCCTGCATCATGTCAAATCCGTTGTAACTCCAAAATTTAAAGCCTGTGCTGTCATTCAGAGGATAGCCCGTGACAGTATCTTCAAGTCCGCCGGTAGCTCTTACTATCGGCAGTGAACCGTAACGCATTGCTATAAGCTGGCTTAAGCCGCAAGGTTCAAATTTTGAAGGCATTAAATAAAAATCGCTTCCGGCATATATCAGGTTCGCAAGTTCTGCGTTGTATCCTATATATGCTCTTATATTAGAAGTATTGTTAGATAACCATATCAATAGATTTTCATAATCCTTATTTCCGCTTCCTAAAAATACATAATCCGCATTTGTATCCATCATTGCGTTTTGGGCATCTCTTATTAAATCAAATCCTTTTTGGGGAACCAGTCGGGAAATGCAGGCAATAAGAGGTCTTTCCGGATTATATTTAAGCCCGAATTTTTCGCACACAGCCTTTTTATTTTCTTCTTTATTCTTAAGAGATTTAACATCATAATTTTTTACTATTAATTTATCTTTTTTAGGGTTAAATACATCATAATCAATGCCGTTTAATATTCCGCGAAGTTTGTATTCAGCCCCTCTTAAAGTATAATCCATCCCTTCGCCGTATTCACCTGTAAGAATTTCTCTTGCATATGTCGGAGAAACAGCCACAACTCTGTCAGAATAATTTATAGCTCCTTTCATCCAGTTTACTTTTCCATAATGCTCAACACACCATTCGTTATAAACAATGTCTTTCCGCATATTTGCAAAATCAAGAATATCATCAAACCATACCCCTTGATATGCCAGATTGTGTATTTCGAAAACGGTTTTTGTTTTTTGCCAGTATTCATCGTATTTGTAATTACTTTTCAGATAAACCGGAATCATTGCTGTGTGCCAGTCGTTTGCATGTATAACATCAGCTCTGAAGTTTAGGAGTTTTGCATATTCCATAACTGCCAGAGAAAATGCTACATAGCGTTCGTGTTCATATCTTGTGTCAAGCCATTTCGGATAAACTTCTTTAAAACAGGTAAAATACCAGTCATTATGAACAAAAAATACATTGATATCAGTTCCCGGAAGCTTGCACATAAATAATCGGAACTTATGTCCCTGGTTTCCGAAAGTAAGCCACATCTCAGAGTTTTCTAACTCCTTTATGCCGTATTTATTAGTATCAATACAGCCATGCAGAGGGGTAAAAATTGCAATTTGCGCTTTTTTCTCAAGATATTTCGGCAGACTTCCTATTACATCTGCAAGCCCTCCGGCTTTTGAAAATGGTGCAACTTCTGCGGCTGCAAAAAGAATTTTCATATGCTATTCTCCCTCTGTATTATTATTTGCGGCTTGGGCTTCAACCGGACTCTCTTGTGTGTCAGCTTCAAATTCAAGCGGTGAAATGTCATCTATCGTCGCGGTTTTAAACCCTTGTGAATTATTTACAATATTTTCTTCTGCATCAGGATCGACCAATGGTACAAAGTGTTCAGGCGCTACATCAAACTCAAATTTAATTCCGTATTTTCTGGAGATGTAATCAGCCTGCGCAAGACATATTTTAGCCTGTTCTTCCTTCTGCTGAAATCTTAGAACTTTATACATGTTGTATTTAAACAGCAGCATCAAATATTCGTTTGAATTGTCAGCTTTTTCAAGCTGTATTAGTGAATTGTTTAATATCCCGTATGTTACTATGTATTTGCCCTGTGCCATATTTAATTCGCTCATTACGTACCAGGCAATATACAAAAGATTTGTAAGTCCGCATTCGTTTGCTGTTTTTATTATCTGGTAAATTATAGCGGAAGCTTTCCTGAAAGAGCATAGTTTCAAATATGCATAAGCAATCATTAAATCAATAAAAAGTTCTATTTGAAACATATGAGATGATTTTGCTATAAGTTTTGCTTCATAAATTTCTTCCGCAAAAAGTTTATAGTCATGTCTGCATCTTGTGAAGGCTTCCAGTATATGGTAGATAATAATTGAAAATTTGTTATCAAGCATTGAATCGTCATATTCAGGAACCTGTCCAAACATAAACTCTTCAAGCGCAATAAATATATCATAACCGTGAGGAACATTTGTAAAGTCTGAACGTATAATATTTAAAAATTCTCTTACATTCCCTTTGAGCTGTAAAATATTCGTAAGGGCAATGTATCCTATGGTGTCCATAACAATACTTTCGAATTGTTCAACACTCATATAATCAGGTTTCATTATTTCAAGGTTTGCCTGGTTCATTACATTAAGAACACTGTATCCGACATCTAAGCAGTCTTCCCATGCTCCGATATTAAACAAAATTTCAACATGGACAATAGTCATTA
>CALUUU010000188.1 GCA_944324035.1 Candidatus Gastranaerophilales bacterium | reverse complement strand
TAGGTCGTCTTTTAAAGTAACAGAACTTATGGACATTGCAGAATTATTCGACTATGAAATAAAATTTGTTCCTAAACACTCGATAGAGGGGCATGAGGATAATTTCTTTAAACCATAGATGTGCAATAGACCGAGAACTATTTATCTTGATACTTTTGCACCAAAATGTTTAATAAGTATCTTTTCTTGAAAACTTGACTTTCTGGCAAAAATATGGCAAAATAATGGCAATAATGTGGTAAATTTATGGCAAAATTTAATCCTAAATATTCAATCACTAATTCTATTGCAAATAACCTTCTTGAAATTGAACGGGTTAAAGAGGGGATTAAGACTCTGCCGATTAATCCTAAACTTTTAAGTTCTTTAAGAGAAACCGCTAAAGTTGCAACTATTCACTATTCAACCCAGATTGAAGGAAACAGGCTTTCCAGAGAAGAAGTTTTTGAAGTTATCAAAAAAAATAAGGTTATTTCTAATACAGGCAGAATACGTGATGAGAAGGAAATTAGAGGTTACTATACAGCTCTTGATTATATTGAAAAACTTGCGAAGAGTAAATCACCTATAACAGAGGATAATATTAAACTTATCCATGCCTATGTAACCGGAGGCGGAAGTACAAAAGTAAAACCTGATGAATATAGAGAAGGGCAAAATGTAATTACTGACTCATTATCCGGTAATATCGTCTATATGCCGCCGGAAGCAAATGACGTACCGAAGTTAATGAAAGAGTTTGTTAAGTGGATTAATAATACTAATGATGTTCCTATACCGATAAAAGCAGGGATTATTCACTATCAGTTTGTAACAATACACCCTTATTTTGACGGTAACGGAAGAACAGCAAGACTTTTAACAACCCTTGCTCTGCATAAAGAAGGGTATGACCTTAAAGGTATTTACTCTCTGGAAGAATATTATGCAAAAGATTTGCAGGGATATTATGACGCAATAACTATCGGCAATTCCCATAACTACTATATGGGACGTGCCGAAGCGGATATTACAAAGTGGGTAGAATACTTTGTTGAGGGAATGGCAGTTGCATTTAAATCAGTCTATAAAAAGGCTAAAGACAATGAAAGTTCTAAGGATGAAGTTAAAGTATTAAGAGAACTTGACTCTAAGCAGCGTCAAATACTTAATCTCTTTGAAACCCAGAAGTATGTTACAACAAAAGAGATTGCAGATTTCTTTAAATTTGCACCACGTACGGCAAGATTGCTTGCTTTAGAATGGACAGAAGCAGGGTTTATTATTCCGGAAGGTGAAGGAAGAAAAAGAAAATACAGATTAAATGACAAATATGAAGCTATTTTGTAAATAAATCATTCATTAAACAGCATATTTTATTGTATCTTTGGTATTAAGATTGTTTATATATCTTTGCACTAAAAATTCGAACATGTGAACATTAAGTCCGAATATGAAAGCGGTAGAAAAATCTACCGCTTTTTAATTTTTGTGTTGTTAATCTTAAATCAACGATACGGATATGCTTCCGTGTAAACAATATTCCCATTTTTTAATGTTTCTTTTTTGGCAACCGCCGGATGAACAGAGCCTCCTAGACGCGTTACAGGGAATTCAGATTTTCTTCCTGCCGCTGATTGTACTGTAAGAATTGACGGGCCGTCATAACTTACATATTTTATCGCGTTTTCTTCTATTTTTTTGTTTTCTGTATTGTATAATACTTGCTTTTCAAAATATGTTTTCACGCCGCTAAATCTTTTTTTGATAATTGTTAGCAAGTCAAAATTATTTTCTAAATGCATTTTCTCTCTGGTTGTAATATTTTTAGCACCTTTAGAATCAAGTGTTACGGTTGTAGATTGATGGATATTTTTCCCGGCTTTATCATGCTGAAGCATAATTGTATCAAAGTTCAATCTTTTTTGATAAACAGGGTTGTGTCTGCATACTGAACGCAAATTTTTTATCTCCTGGTTTGCATATCTGCCAACCGGAGTGAAATAGTTTAAAAATATTGTGAAATTATTTACTTTGTTTATCATTAGAGCTGCTCATTTTATCTTTTACACTATTTAAAAAATCCTGAAATTTTTTTTTGCTACCTACTGAAAATTTTCAGTTGTCTTATTTTGCCGACTTTTTACTATTATTTTGGGCATCTAATTCAACAATATCGTTTTCATTTACAAGATTTTTGCCTATAGCTTTTTCCAGTGCAGCTTTTGACGTATTATATTGGTACAAAGTATCGTAATATGACAGCTGGGCTTCCTGATATGTTATCTGGGCTTCTCTTAACTCAATAGGACTTGCTTCTCCTACTCTGTACCTGCCGTAAGAAAGTTCATAGTTTTCTTTTGCCTGTTTAACCTGTAATATAGCAACAGGGATTTGAGATTTTTTCTCGTTTAATTTCAAAAAGGCATTTTGTATTTCAAGATATATTTGGTTTTGTGTATTTTGAGCATTCGCAAGCTCTTTATCATACAGATATCTGGCTTCTTTAATTTCATTACGTATTAACATTCCGTTAACTGTCGGAAAGTTTAAGTAACCGCCGATATTATAACCATAGTTGCTGTTCCAGCTTTTACCGCCTCGCTGATACTGACCTTCAATAGAAAGAGTCGGGAAATATGATTTCTTAACTAGTTTTACGGTCTGTTTTGCGCTTTCAACTTTTATTTCCGCAAGCTTCAGTTCAGGTCTGGCTTCACGTGCAATATCGACCGCCTTATTTAACGTAATATCAACAGGTACATAATCCAAACGTTCCTGAACGTTATATTTATCAATAAACGGCACCCCCATAATATTATTTAAATTTGCTATCGCAAGGTTAACCGCATTATCGGCTTGAATAAGCTTAAGTTTTGAATTGCTAAGATTTGCTTCTGCAATAGTTACGTCAACTTTCGGATTCATACCTATTTTATAGAAAGCTTTTGCCTGATCATAGAACAATTCAAACTTATGGACAGTGTCTTCTGCAACTCTTTTGTTTTCTATAGCAAGCAGTAAAGCGTAATAAGCATCTTTCGTTTGATAAATTACATCATTTATAATGCCGGTTAGGTTTGCTTTATAGTGCTCATAATCTAATTTTCTTATG
>CALUUU010000187.1 GCA_944324035.1 Candidatus Gastranaerophilales bacterium | reverse complement strand
GGTATAACAAGTCCATTTCCAATTTTTTATATTTGTTTGGGAAAAAATATTTAATCCCGGTATTTTTGCAGCCGAGTTTTTCATAAAATTTTTGGCGGCGTATGGCCTGTTCATTTGTTGGTTTTTCAACTTCAAAAAAACAGTATTGCATATCAGAGTTTTGTTTGACAAATTCTTTTATGCAAACACTGCCGTAACCTTTTGAATGGAATTCCTTAAAAATTGCAATGTAATCCAGCCATATAAATTTCATCTCATAATCTTTAAACCAAAGAGAATAGCCGACATGTTTGTTATCCTTATCAAGTACAAACAATTTGTATTGCGGTAACTTTAATAAGTTTTGGAATTCTTCATAACTCTTTAATTCCTCTTTAGGGAATTGAGTGAGCATATCTGTATATATGTCTTTAAAATCTATTTCCATAAAGAATAATTTAACATAAATTTTGTTTAATAAAAAGACTTTTTGGTTCTAATTTTATATAATTGACATAATATGGAAAAATTAAAAAAAGAAACTCTAATAAATATTATAATTTTTATACTGTTTGCGGTTTTAACATTTGTTGTCGGAATACATCACGAACCCTGGGCAGATGAAGCTCAGGCCTGGCTTATCGCAAGAGATTGTACAATTCCTGAGATGATTGTTCACATTCTAAAATATGAAGGTCATCCGATACTGTGGTTCGCTATCCTGAGATTTTTGAATTTTTTGCATTTCCCGTATAGTTCACTTTTTGTTGCTGCTTGGGGTGCTGTATGTGCCGGTGTATATTTAATCCTTTTTAAATCGAAACTGCCGCTGATTATTAAGTATTTATTTCCGTTTTCATATTTTATTTTTTATCAGTCAGCAGTTGTTGCAAGAAATCATTCATTAGTATTTCCGTTTTTGGCTGTAATTGCTGTTTTTTATAGAAAAAGGCTTGAGCATCCGTATATTTATTCATTATTATTAGTTCTTACAGCAAGTATAAGTGCATATAGTTTTGTTATAGCCTTTGTACTGTTATGTTTTTTTATCGTCGATATTATACGTAAAAAATCTTGCTCTTTAAAGTCATTAATCCCGCCGGTTTTGGTAATTGCTTCTATGGTGCTGACTGCGTTATATCTTATAAAGCCTGCAGACTATAATTACTCGTTCGGGATTAATTTGATGAGATTAAATCCATTCAGAATTCTATATATTGTAACAAGAGGATATTTTAATACTCCGCCAATATCATTAATCCTGTTGGTGCAAATGCTTTTGACCATATTTTTATATATCTGTAGTGCCAAAACTTTTTGTAAAACAAAATGCCAGTTAGTATTCTTTAGCATAACAAATCTGATACTTGCATTTGCTGTGACAGCTCTTGTTTGTAAACCCTGGCATGCTGCATATTTTATAATAACATTAATATTTACTTGTTGGATTATAACCGGTGAACATGAAAACGAAACATATCCGTTTAAGCAAAATAAATGCTTTTATATATTACTGGCTTTTATTTTATTAGTGCATATTAACTGGAGCTGGAAATGTTCTGTTTTTGACATGAAAAATAATTATTCTGCCTCAAAAGACGCTGCTGAATTTATTAAAGAAAATAATCTGCAAGGTAAAGAAATTTACGGGATGGGTTATAAAACAGTTGCGCTGCAGCCATATTTCAGCACGAACCTTTATAAAAATTATCAAAACAAAGCTTACTGGCAGTGGAACAAGGCTTTTTACCGGGAACAAGAAGCTGTAAACTTGCAGGACAAACAGGTTATTATAATGGATATGCAGGCATACGATTCATATTTTCCAAAATTAATAACAAAACTTCAGGAACATTATAATACTTACTTTTTCAATGGTTCTCTTTTTGCAAAAGGAAAATCTGAAGAAGAAGAAAGCTTTATGCTTTTAATACAGAAATAAGAAAGACTCCCTTGCAGTTTTACAAGGGAGCCTTTTAATCTGGATTGCTTCGCATCCGCTCGCAATGACGCAAAACGTCTTGCGAAGCTCAAACCTGTCATTCTATGGGCTTTGGCCCCAAGAATCTCATGATAACGGTTTCAAAGATTCTTTGTAAATCTTTTCAACGATATCACGTCCGTTGCCGGTTGGTGCAATTGCAAGAAGTCCGTCAAGAGATGGTGTTGTATAAACAAGGTTTACCAATCTTTCAACATCTGCTTCTGCAAAGCCTTCATCTGTAAGTTTTTCAGAAACGCCTACAGACTGCAGCCATTTTTCAACACCTTTGGCAGCTTTTTCTGCATCTTGAGCTTCTCCTTTTAAGCCCGGAACAATCGGAGCCAAAATATCTGCCAAGATATTTGCTTTTGCAGGATAAATTGTCTTGATTACTGCAGGAAGCAAAATCGCAAGTCCAAGCCCGTGAGCAAGTTCCGGTTTTACGGCACTCAAAGGATGTTCAAGAGCGTGTGTGTAGTGTAATAATCCGTTATCAAAGCATACACCGCCCATCATTGCTGCATATGCCAAGAAATATCTTGCCTCTAAATCTTCCGGATTTTCCAAAGCTTTTGGCAAATATCTTGCAACAAGAGCTATAACTTCACGTGCCAATGTTACACAGTATGGTGAAAGGACTTTTGAAGTAGCCGCTTCAACAACGTGGTTTACAGCATCAATTGAAACATATCTTGTTTGTTTTGGCGACAATTTTGTCATTAATTGCGGATCGTCAATTGCAAACATCGGATAAATACAATCATATGCAATTGCAGGCTTGAAGTTCTTTTCAAGGTTTGTTACAACAGCAAATCTGTTTGTTTCGGTGCCTGTTCCGTGTGTCAAATTGATTGATACAATAGGAGCGGCTTTTTCAGGTGCAAATTCAAAATCATAAATCTGTTCTGCTGTCTTATCAGGGTATTCAAGCAAAATTGCAACAGATTTACCAGCATCTGTAGGTGAGCCTCCGCCGATTGCGATTACTGCTTTTGCGCCGAATTCTTTCGCTAATTTTGCGGCATCATTAACGTGATGTGTTGTCGGGTTTGGAGTAACCTCTGCATAATTTACGTAGCCAATACCGTTATCTTTTAAGGCTTTTTCTACGTAATCCCAGGCGCCTGTTGCTTTATATGCATTTCTGCC
>CALUUU010000186.1 GCA_944324035.1 Candidatus Gastranaerophilales bacterium | reverse complement strand
GATTTTTTAATCCCTCTTTTTAATAATTCAAGGATATCCTTACAAAAAACAGATATAAAAATTTCAATTATGTGATTATCTTTTCTTGTATCGCTATCACTAATTTTATTATGTTTATATTCTTTGGTTAAATTATGCGATGCAAATACAAGATTCTCAAACACCTTGCGACTATCTTCCAAATTTATATTTTTATCTATTTTAGGTAGTATTTCAAGATATGTGCCATCCTTAAGTTGTATAACGCCTGTGTATTTATCAAACTTTATACATTTTTCTTTTGGAATATAATCAAATCCGCAGTCAATGTTTTTATTAACGCAATAATCATAGAGCTCTTTAAAATGTGTAGGCTTACAGTAATTTATACAGCAAGAGCCATCAATATGCTCTGACACACAATTATTGCAGGCTTCGTCACATTTCAAAAGTCTGTCGTGTTCGTATGCAACTATTAAATTCTTAGTTGCTGCCATAATTATGCACCTTGAGCTTTACCTAAAATAGAAATAAAATCACTTGTTTTAAGTTCGTCTTCGCTGCAATTTAAAATCTCGGCAACAGTTTTTGATTCGTTGTAGAAATATTCATTGAGCAACGGTAATATTCGGTTTTTGTAAGCTCTTTCAAGCTGTTCTTTGGTATTTACACCCATTAAATATGAATGACCAATTTGATGATCTCTATCATATTTGTTTGTAATGCGTTCATTTATTCTTGTTAATAAACTTTGCAAATTAATACCTTCGACAACTTTACCGCCAAGCAATTCAGGTCTTGGCATAATTTCTTCAAAGTCAAAACGACGTCTTAATGCTGTATCAAGAAGCGCAATTGAACGGTCGGCCGTATTCATTGTTCCGATAATGTATAAGTTATTTGGTACGCCAAATGATTCTTTTGAATATGGCAATATGGTTTTCATTTGGTATTTATTACCAATACGTTTATCTTCCTCAATTAAAGTAATCAATTCACCAAATATTTTTGAAACATCGCCGCGGTTAATTTCATCAATAATAAGAATATATGGTTTGTCATTGTCTTTGTAACTGGTAACTTGTTCTTGTTCATCCACAATATCTAATACATCTTTTAGTGACATATTGTTTAATTGATAAACTGTTCCAAGTGTAAATTTTGTACCATTATTTATTTCCAAAATATTATGATTTAAGCCTTTTGCTAGCCATTTTACTTCTCTATATCTTTTATATTGCGGGAAATCATTATTCCATTTATATTCACTTGTCACAACACCAATTGCATCAATTGTCTTCTCTGAATAACAGGATAAAACAATATCACCAATTTCCATTTTATCTATGAAGGCTGATAATACCCTACTTCCGCCATCATCAAATATGGTTTCGTCATTAATTGTTTCACCATATTTATCAAATCCAATCCTTATTCTGTTATTTTCCATACAATCTTTTCTTATATCATTTTCACCGGTTTTCATCAATGAAACCTTCCATATTTTTGGATTATCGTTTAATTCAAGATTGTTATCATTACTTTTAATTATTGGGCTTTCAGCTTTTTTACATATTCTTTTAAATATTCCGTTTTCACCAATATATCTAACTTCAGTATTATCTGTTGTACCCCATTCAGGAATATATGGTTTTATTCCTTCAACAAATTCTTCATAAGAATATGATTGATGGAAGGTAACAAATTCGATTTGTCCCGCTTGTTTTAACTCGTCAAACCTTGTTTTTAATGCAGAATATTGCTCTTCAGAAACATCTTTATATTCCGTATTATCAATAATACTCATTGCTTTTAGAACAGAATTATAAGTTTTTCCTGTCCCCGGAGGGCCATATAAAATTTGATTTAATGGTTGATAAATTTTTTCTTGTGCAAAATTTGCTTCTTGTTTCATTGAGTTATCTTTTACAATATTGTTTTGTATGAATTTTCTGTAATGAGTATTTAATATTGCATAAGGAATCCCATTACCATTTTTATGGTTATAATCTTGCCATTCGCTTATCTTTTTTAATTGGAATAAAAACGAAGATAGTTCTTCAGAATTTTGTATTTCATAAATTTGTTTATTTGTTAAATTTAAAATAACATTATCCAAATTTTCTATTTTTTTACCATATTGTAAATAACTTTGATTAGATTTATACACAATATCATAAACATATTTAATAAATTTTTCTTTAAGGCTCATATTATCTCCTTTATTTTGATTAAAAACAAACCAAATAAAATCTTGGCAGTCTAGTAAATTACAATTAGAATTGCAGTAGTTATTCAATAGTGGTATTAAATTATTTTTGCAATAATCAATCCATGCAATATACCTATCTTCATTATTAAACTTTTCTAAACCTAAATAAAAATCTTTAGAAAAGTTTGTATATGGCTTTATTCTTGTAAATAACAGATACTTATTAGGATATTTTAATGATAAGAAAAATGAAGCTGCTTCGACTGACGGATCAATCATATCTTTGTTATTCCATTCAGAATCTTTTAACAAAATTTCCCTAATATCTTTTCTAAAATCTTTAATACGGGTATTTATAGATAATGTTTCATTAAAAAGATTTTCTAAAATTTGAGAAAATTGAAAGGAATGTTTGAAAGCTAAATGTCTAAACATGCTGCTTTTCCACACATAAGGAACAAAGTTTGGAGAACCTAATTGAATAAATTTTTCAGATAAATCATTTAAATCATCAAATATATAGCTATTTTTTGCAAAGTAATCATATTTGTATTGTTCATCGTAATTTGGCGACGATTTATATGTAAAATACTTGGCTAAATATACCTTTAATTGATCTTTTATATATTCTTCAAAAAACATTTTATATGAATTTAATGCTCTTTTATAAGCATAAAATGTTGAATCACTTTTACCTTGATTTTGAAACTGTTTTTTTAAATTTAGCAAAGCCTGTTCAAATCTTTCATTAGATATAAATATACTATAATAACTTATTAGTAGATCATCTTCATGTTTTCTAATATAATCTGCATCAGAATATTGAGTATCTGCATCAACTTTACTTAATTTATTATCTGCTACCTGTTTATATAAATATTTTTTAAACTCTTCACGAATTACTTTGATATCTTCCATAGACCATTCCTTTTTTCTTTAGGGTATCACAAACATG
>CALUUU010000185.1 GCA_944324035.1 Candidatus Gastranaerophilales bacterium | reverse complement strand
AAAAATAAGAATTCCAAATATATCTATCCGTCAACCTTAAATTCCCTGGGTATTCAGGCCCCTAAATTTGAGTACAGACAATCCTTAAGGTATACCCGTGAGGGGTATTCTGATATGGTTGGAAGTAAAATCTCGGAAGGTCAGCGGGCATTTTGGGAAGCCTTGTCAAAAGAAGATAGAACCGCACGTGCCAAAAAATCTGCCGAAAAATTTGAAAATTGGTGGAAATCTTTAACAAAAGATGAAATTTTCGATATGATTGCAGAGCAGGCAACTGCCCTTGATATGCTGAAAAAATTTAAAAAGCAGCAGACAAAAGAATCTAAAAAATCTCCTAAGGCAGCTGCTGAACCAAAAACTGCAGTTGAGCGCGGGCATGTAAAAGTTGGTTCTAGTGCCCTTAGCCAGGATGAACTTTTTGTTATTTGGGCTTCAAATAATCTGAAAATATATATGGAAAATCTTTCTGAAGCCGAAAAAGATACAATTCATATAAAAAGAATGCGTAATCTTGCAGCCCGCTGGGCTGAAATGACGCCGGAAGCCAGAACTGATTACATCTCTAAAATGAAATCCGGTTCGGAGCCTTTGCGTTATACAATGATTGATGCCTGGAACCATAGCACGGCTTTGTTAAAAGATTTGTCTTTGCATTTAAAACAAAATCAAATATATAAACCGGCTGATTTGTTGTATTCAACCGATGAGTTCAGCCAGTTTCAGTCAAAAGTTATGACTGAATTCTGGGAAAATCATCCTGAGCATGCAAAAATATTGGGTGAACACATTAAGATCTCGCAAGAAAGAGTTCAAAATGCAATTTCTAACGGTACTTTTGAAGAACTTAAAAAGCAGATAATGCGGGATAAAAATCAGCGTATAAAAGAGTTGAACAGTTTAAAGTCCAGTAATCTGAAAACTGATATTCAAAAATCCCCTGTGTTCCCTGATTATATGATAGATTTTAAAAATTCGTACTACAAAACGCTTGGCGGTCAGCTTAAAAATCTTCCGCAGGAATATATAAACGATTATTTTAGGGCAATTTATGAAGGCTTTTCAAAAGATCATATTATTGCCTGGACAAAAAATTTAAAAGGTATACCGTGTTCTCCGGAAGAACGGGATTTGTTGCGCCAAATAAGCGAAACGGAACCGCCTGAATGGGCTTATATTAACAGGGCCATAGAAGCAGCTCTGGCAGATACCGTATATGAATGTACTAAAAATCCTGAAGTCTACAAACTTTCACACTCTGATTTGAAAGTGGCTCTGTATCAGATAGACAGAGGGCAGGAGATTGTAAGTATAGGCTCGAAAAAATTAGATCAGTTTTTCGAATTTAATATCGTAAAAAGACGCATAGATAAAAACAGAATAGCTGCTCTGTATCACCTTTACAAAGAACCTTTGACGGAAGATGAACTTGATAATGTTCTCGACGGTTACTTCAGATTTTACAGTACAGAATCAAAAGAAAAATTTGAAAAAATGCTTAAAACTTACGGAAAATCGCTAAATATCGTGTTTTCTGATAAAAGTGCATACCCGAATGCAGTAAAAAATTATATGTTGTATAAAATCCTTTCTGATAAACCTGCAGATGTGGAAGATGATATAATCTGCACATTGTTTAGCTCATATGACAGTAATGTAGATAAGGATCTTTTTGCAAAAGAAGATAAGATTAAACATGTAAAATATCTGCTTTCAAAGCGTTTTAGTTTTATCTCGAATATATATTTAGAAAACTATCTTTCTGAAACAGGAAAGGCTTTGAGGGAAAGAAGTAATGACGCGGATTTTCAAGCTTATGAAGCGGCCTGCCAGAAAAGAACCTCTGCAAGGGAAACTCACAAGCTGGCAGTTGTTCCAAAATCCCATTTCAGCACGAAAAATGCGATAAGAACTTTGGCCATGGAACAGGCACTCTCGGATATTCTCTACAACGTTACCGGAAATACCGATGTATATAAACTCCAGTTTGAAGAATTATGCGATTGCATAGAAATATTTAATCTGAGCAAAAAATATCCGTCTGATAAAAGAACTTTTCAGGCATTAAACGGTGATATTGTTGAATTAACAGCCCAGCGCCGTCCAAATCTTTCAGGTCTGTCAAAATCTTATCTTGAATATCTCAACGATGTTATAGATTGGGTAAATACAGATGTAAAAGCCGGAAACGGTACTCTTGAAGATTTGATATGTATTTTAAACCCTGATGAAACAAAACCCGATATAGACAACGCTGTTGAAGAAAGAATTAAGCTGTATCGTCTAAACCTGAAGTAGTGATGAAAGTTTATTTTGTACTTCAGAAAGAATGAATGAAGTAATTTCTTTTTCCAGTTCGCAGCCAAAATGGTTGTTTATTTCTTTAATGAAATAACATGGGCTTGTTACATTAATTTCTATGATTTTCCCGCCTATAACGTCAAGTCCGACAAGCGGTATTCCCATAGAATTAAGTTTTTCGGCAACCGGCTTAAAGCTTTTGAGCTCTTCATCGGATAACTCTGCTTTAATAATATTTGCATCACAGTGTTCGTTAAACTTGAAATCATTGTTGCTCGGTAATTTTTGCACACAGTAAGGCAGAACCTTATCTCCCAAAAATAATACTCTTTTGTCGCCGGAAATTCCCTGCGGTAAATATTTTTGAATCATGCATAAGGTAGTTCCGTTATTTGTCATTGAATTTATAATAACAGCAGTATTTTTATCCCCTTTCTTTAGTGTCATAACTCCGGCTCCGAAGCACCTGTTAAGCGGTTTTAGTACTATTTCACCGTGTTCATTTAAAAAGTCAATAATGTCAGCTTTAGATGAGGTGACAATATTTTCCGGCATTAAGTCTTTGAATAATAACGCATGCAGCTTTTCATTAAAATCTCTGACAGCAGACGGTTTGTTGATTACTAGAGTTTTTGTATCATCCACAAAATCAAATATATAAGTTGAATTAATATAATCCATATCAACAGGGGGATCCTGCCTGAACATGACAAGCTGAAAGTCTGCTATCGGCTTAAAAATATCCTCTTTGTCATAAAAAATATTCCCGTTTTTCTCAAATACTCTGTAGCAGTGTGTATAAGCTTTGCCGGATGTAAGTCCGAGTCCGTCAATAGTCGTAATATATACATT
>CALUUU010000184.1 GCA_944324035.1 Candidatus Gastranaerophilales bacterium | reverse complement strand
AGCCAGCAAAATTGAAAAAGTAAAAGTAATAGCAGTTACAACAAGAGTCGGTGCAATAATTGCTGTCGGATTTTTATATCCGACACCGATTAAAACTGCAATTACAGTTGCAGGAATAAGTTGAAAACCGGCGGTATTCATTGCTAAAAATACGCACATTGCATTTGAAGCACTTTTTTTATTAATATTGTGACGCTGCAATTCTTCCATAGCCTTTATTCCAATAGGCGTAGCTGCATTTGTAAGCCCGAAAGCATTTGCAGAAAAACTCATTGCAATATCTCCGATAGCAGGAGAGTCCTCCGGAATTTCGTTAAACAATTTTTTTGTAACCGGCTTTATAATTCTTGCTATTATTGAAATCAAGCCGCATTTATCTGCAATCTTCATCATTCCAAGCCAAAATGCCATAATTCCTATAAGAGAAAATGCAACTTTTACCGATAATTCCGCCCCGGTTAAAATCGCGTTTACAACATCCTGCAGCCTGCCGTTAACTGCCCCTGCAATAATAGAAATTACAATTAAAAAATAAAAAATATAATTCATACACTAATTAAAACATTATTTAAAATATGCTGCAAAAACATTTCAAAAATGCAACAATCTTGTTATGGAAGCAATAATAGACTTATCCAAATAAACAACATCCCGGAAATTATCCCAACCATAGACAAGTGCCAGTTGCCAAATTCGCGGGCAAGCGGAAGAAGTGTATCAAAAGAGATATATATCATAATTCCTGCAACAGCCGCCATTGCAACTCCAACCATAAGCTGCGGCATAAAAAAGTGCAAAAGAAACATACCTATGACAGCACCGATAGGCTCGCTTATACCGGATAGAGCTGCATATAATGTTGCGTAACGTTTTTTCCCTGTTGCATGATAAACAGGCAGGGCAACAGCTATGCCCTCCGGAATATTATGTATTGCAATTGCAAGCCCGACTGATATCCCTAATGTTAAATCGTGAGAAGCAGACAAAAATGTTGCCATACCTTCCGGAAAATTGTGCACGCAGATTGCAACAGCAGTAAGCAGTCCTGCACGTTTTATGCGATGCTCGGCATCCGCAACCTCGTCAGGATGAAGCAAATCTTTCTCTTGAATATGATCAGGAATAAAGTAATCAATCAAAATTGCAACAACAATTCCCACAATAAAGCCTAAATACACAACCCATCGGCTGTTATTTGGAAAAGCAGCTTTCAGCATTTCCTCTGCTGAGGGGATAATATCCGTAAAAGAGAGGAAAATCATAACCCCTGCCGAAAACCCAAGCCCAACTGATAACGCTTTTAAATTATCCTTTTTTAAAACAAAGGCTACAACAGAGCCTATAGCTGTCGCTAAACCTGCCAAAAAAGTTATAAGAAGTGCAATTGCGTAATTATGGGGCATAATAAAATCCTTTCAATTTTCCTTAACTATCCTATCACAAAAATACAATTGCAACCTATTCTTTCACACCGCCCTGCATAATATCATTAATAAAATATTTTTTACCAAGCAGAAAAACGAGTATAACAGGGATAGTACATATAACAGAACAAGCCAAAAGTTCTCCCCACAATGTCAATTCTCGAAAACTTCCTTTAAATACAGCAAGTCCGACAGGCAGAGTCCGCATACTCTCAGAATTTGTCACAATCAACGGCCATAAAAAACTGTTCCATGTTGTTACGAAAGTAAATAATGCCAATGTCATTACTGTTGGCAAAGCAAGCGGCAACGCAATCTTAAAAAATGTTACGAATAAATTACATCCGTCGATTTTTGCGGCTTCTTCCAAATCCTTAGGAAAAGATAAAAAATACTGACGCATCAAAAATATTCCGAACCCGCCAAACATACCCGGCAAAATTAATGCTGAATAGGTATCAATTAAATGTAGTTCACGCATAAGGAAAAACAAAGGAATAATATTAACCTGCGGAGGAATCAGCATGGTAATCAAAATAACAAGAAACAAAAAATCTCGATACCTAAACTTTAATCTTGCAAAAGCATAACCTGCCATAGACGCAAACAATACCTGCCCAACAGTCGTAACAGACGCAACAATAAGGCTGTTAAGAAAATATCTGCTTAGAGGAATTTGTGAAAATACATTTTTATAATTTTCTAAAGTTAAACCGGTATAAAAAATATTTCCCGCCTGCGAAAAAATAGCATCATTTTGTACAAAGGATAAATTAAGAAAAAAAAAAAAAGGGTATAACATACTTAAAGCAATCAGTATCAGCATTAAATATCCAAGAAATACCCTTAATTTTTTCATAAAATTATTATATTACAAAAACAATACTAAAGTTTACCAAGGATAATCATCCGGAATCTCCCAGCCGTTGAGCTGGATTAGTTTTGTACAGTAGGAACAGTTTGTACAGCCTTTTCTACAGCCCCAAGTGCCGTTTGTAAATAAAGATTCACGTCTGCCGTCCCAATCAAACACATATGGATCTATAAAGTCCATGCTTAGTTTATTCGTTGAGCCGTCATTTTTGACGCGTTTGGAAAAGTTAAACCCAAATCTATTTCTTGGACTTATGTCATCCCATTTGCCATTTACAAAATACATAATATCCTGCCCGCTTACGTCTATTGAAAACCAATACAAACTTCCGTCAGGTATTGTTACGCATACTCCTATTTGGCCGGTTGTTTCCACATTACACTGCTTTACATTGTAATGCTTCATATATGGAAATATATACTGCTCAAGCCACGCTACCATCTCTGCATAACTGTAAGTTTTATTTGTTTCAATCCAATCTACAGTATCGCCGTTTTCCGCATAGGACATACGATATGCCTGATTGATTTTTGAATAGAATGCTATTAAACGCGTTTCAACTACTTTCTTCTGGTAGTTAGCTATTAATGTCGGAAGCGTCATTGCAGCTACTATTCCAATAATCCCAAGGGTTATAAGCACTTCTGCTAGCGTAAACGCTGCTTTTTTCTTTAATACATTGTCATCCCTGAATGCGCCAAAAGGCGTCATTGCGAGCGATAGCGAAGCAATCCAGGTTACTTACCTTTGCTTTATTCTTATAATCGCGTAATAAATTCTTTAGATTCTTCGGATTTACAACCCTCAGAATTGTATATGTTACGTAATTCGGTGACAAAAATTGTTTTTTCTTAACAATAGAAGAATAAAAAGGAGAA
>CALUUU010000183.1 GCA_944324035.1 Candidatus Gastranaerophilales bacterium | reverse complement strand
ATCAAAATCAATTAACCCAAATTCTTCATCAAAGCGGATATTTGCCAATGTACCCTTTCTTGTTACGATAGATGAATCTCTTGTATCATATACCAGTGCAGGACTCAATGATAAGAATAAGCCGCCGTCTAACTGTTTGGCACGCTCGCTGATTGGAACCCCGTATCTTGCGTACATGCTTGCAATTTTATTAAAGTCGCCTTCTCTTACATCGACATTTTCAACACCTAAAGAGAATGTTGATGTAAGGTGTTTATTGCGTTTCATTCTGTGAGCTACGGTTACTTCGCCGCCAAATCTTCTCTCTATTGCAAGCGGCACCTGATACGACCCAAAATCCCTAAAATACAGTTTAGACATTAATGACGTATCTGCATTCAAAAAGTGCGGTTCAAAGAAGCTTAATTCTACCTGCATATTCATTCTTCGTTTAATTGAAGAATCATTCAGTATTACACCTGTACCAACCAAGCCGTTTAAGGCAAGACGCTGGTTTAACCCTCTAAAGTTGTTGTCTGCAATTCCCAAAGAGCCAAAAACACCTGTTACGGAATCAATACCGCCGCCGACAGATATGCTTGCTGTTCTTTGTTCCTGAACGCTTATTGTAATATCGTATTTGTCAGGGTCATCTTCACAAGGTTCGATTTCTCGAGTGACATCTTTGAAGGATTGGGTAGCGTAGAGTCTTGATAAATCCTGCTTTATCTGATTTTCATTATAAATAGTTCCCGGTTCGGCAAGAATATTTCTTGCAATAACGTAATCTTTAGTTTTTTCATTGCCGGCTATTGCTATGGAATTAATTGTTCCTTCTTTAATTTTTATATTAATGGTTCCGTCAGGATCATCGCTTACAGATTCTATTCTTGCCAAAATATAGCCTTTAGAACTATATATTGATTGTATTTTTTCTATGGCTTCGTTTAACTGTGCAATATTCTGCGGCTTTCCTTTCATTGGAAGCAGCGGTTCTAATATTTCTTCGGTAGGAATAACAGTGTTGCCTTCTATTGTAAAATCTGTGACAGGAGCGTTTTCTTCAAGTATAACTTTTAGTGTAACGGAGCCATCAGGATTGTTTACCGGGATTGCACGCATTTTTTCCGTAAAATAGCCCATCATGTAAATGTTTTTAAGGCCGTTTTGAATATCTTCTTTTTTGTAAGCATCTCCCCTGTGCAGGTTTAGTTTTGATAAGACTTCATCTTCTGATACAACATTCAGTCCGTGAAGTTCAATATCTTTTATCTTTTTAATATTTTCATCTGTTGACTGCTGGGCTTTTGCAGGCTGTTCTATAGCAGAACCCGGAGCCGGAGCGCTTGTTTGGGCCAGACTGGGGAAATAATCATCCGCAGCAAAAGCCGTTATAGGGCATGTTACTACAAGCACTAATGCTGCTATTAATCTATATATTTTAGGAGTTTTCAACATCCAATCCTTAATCATGTCCTACCCAATAAATATTATATCATAAATTATTAAAAAGGAAAATTTTAATATTTAGATACATTTAGCCTTGTGTATTATCCTGGTTGTTATTCAGAAGATATGAATATACTTTATTTTTGTTAATATTATATAAAGAAGATATAATTATTGAAATGTCTTTTGCTGAATATCCTTTAGTGCTTAAAATTTGTATTTGATTATGGTATTCTTCAATGTTTTCTTTATATTGAGCGGCATGAACCATTGCAACAATTTCCCCTTTTAGCGGATTGGTTTTAAAATGCTCAATAATATTTATTACTTTATCGGTAATAACTTCTTCAAAAACTTTCGTTAATTCTCTCCCGACTGAAACAACTGCTTCGTTTGAATTCTTGTAAATAATCTCTAACGTTGATAAGAGTCTGTTTGGGGATTCATAAAAAACAAGATTTGTATGGTTGTATTTGCTTAATATTTCAAGAATTTGTTTTTCTGACTTTGGTAAAAACCCTGTAAAAACAAATTCTTCGGTATCCCGCGGGATTTGTGATAAAAATGTTACAGCAGCATTTGCACCCGGTAAGGCTGTTATTCTAAAGTCATGCTCTTTTAATGCTTTAATAAGAATGGAGCCGGGATCACAGAAAAGCGGAGTTCCTGCATCTGATACAAGTGCCATTTTCTTGCCGCTCTGCAGGGTTTCAACTATTTTGGCAACCCTCTCTTTTTCATTAAATTTATGATAGGAAATACATTTTGTTCCTATCTGAAAATGATTTAAGAGGTTTTGAGTTACGCGCATGTCTTCACAAGCAATGAGGTCAACTGTTTTTAATACATCTATTGCTCTTTGGGTTATGTCGCCTAAATTTCCGATAGGTGTAGGAACTATATAAAAATCATATTCTTTCATAACTTGATTTTAACATGAATTATTATAGACTTGTACTCTTGTTAATTTATAAAAGATTAAAAAAGCTGGTAAGGAAATTCCAGCTTTTCGATAATATATCTTTATTTCCACGGATAGTCATCTTTGAACTGCCATCCGTCGTAAACAAAGAGTGTGAAACATCTGCTAGGAAAACCACCGGCAAAAGAGGCGCTTTTACAGTTCCTTATGGCGTTTTCTCTTGTTACATCTTTTCCAAGCGGCAGCGGCGGTTCAAGCTTATATGTACCTCTTCCTGTATCACGAACAGTTGCTATATCAAACACGTCGTGTCCAATAATGTTTGGCCGTTTTTCGCAATTTAAGTCAGCCGTAAATACGACGAACTGGTTATTACTCCATACGGATATACAAGTGTTATCTGAAAATCGAAAGATGGCACCTCTAACAATAGAATTATTGTCATATCCTGCATCTTGCCCGTTAAAATTGTGTACTTTATATCCATCAAGAAAATAATCTTTTTGTCTTATTCCTGATGTTCTGATATACGGTTCATAATATTTTTTAAAAAATTCCGGGTCAGTTATTGGGCGTATAATTTGTCCTGTTTCAGGCTCCAGTGAAGAAATTGGGTAATCCCAATATTTTCTGTCACCATAATCCTTAATAGCCATTAATTCTGCATTAGCTAATATAGAATAAATTCGTTTTAGCTGAGTCGTTGCAACGAGTTTTTGGTATTTAGCAATAAGCATAGGGAGTGTCATCGCGGCAACAATACCTATTATACCTAAGGTGATTAAGACTTCTGCTAACGTAAACGCTGCTTTTTGTCTTTTATTTGTCATATTGAGGGCGGAGCCCGAAGTATCTTTTTCCTGGATTGCTTCTTCGCTGCGCTCATCGCAATGACAAGTTTGTAAAATGCCGTTATATAGT
>CALUUU010000182.1 GCA_944324035.1 Candidatus Gastranaerophilales bacterium | reverse complement strand
GCTTCTTTTTGCCTATTTAAAATAAAAAGAGCAGTTGTTACTCTGCTCTGTATATAACTTAGCTAGTTATGAATAAGTTAATGACATTTACCAATTGTTCATATTAATAAATTTAAGGTATCTTTGGCATTGTTGTATTTTGTCATATCCAAGCAAGGTTCCAAGTATAAAATCCTGCTCCGGAGTATATTGATTTAACTTTGGCTGGTTAAAGGATTTGATTACCGCTACCGAATCTTTATTACCGAAGAAAACGTTTATTTTTTTATTATCTACTTCCTGTATAAGGTATGAGATATTTTCTTTTTTTAACCTGTTTTCTATTATTTCCTGGTTTGTTTTCTTTTCTGTCGTTAGTATTAAATTCCGTAATCCTTTTTTGTATTCATATATATGGTGAAAAAATACCCTGAGTTCGTTCCAGCTTTCTGTTGTTGCAATAACTTTTTCTTTGCCTTGAAAAATAGGCTTGTTTGCTGGTATATATGAATTTCCTATACTTACAATCTGCATTTAATTCCTCTATATGTTAGGTTAACCTAACATATTTATATTACAATTTGTTGTCCTGTTTGTCAAGTTGTATATCTTTATAATTTGTATTTATTTACAATTACGGGTATAATTAAATTGTTATGGCAAAGTACTTTTATAGAGCACTTAAGAATCAAAAAGAGCTTGTTACCGGTTATGTAGAGGCACATACCCAGCGGGAGGCGCGAGATACAGTCAGGAAAATGGGGTTTTTGCCTACATATATATATGAAGAAAATCTTAAACCGCATGAGCAGAATAAAAATTTTAAGAAACATTCGGGTATAAAATTTACAATTTCAGATAAAATAGTCTTTACATCTGAACTCCAGGTTCTTTTGAGTTCTGGTATTTCAATCTTTGAATCGTTGGAATCTGTTGCTAGATATTCTCCAAAGCCAAAGATTGTCCGTATAGCGAATGAACTTAACAAGGCTATTAAAGGAGGAGCAACTTTTTCAGAAGCTTTGAAAATGTATTCGGATGTATTTGGGGAAATATATATTGCATTGTGTTATTCCGGTGAAACAGCAGGGTCATTACCCGAAGTATTGAATTATATTTTGTCCCTGCTTAGAAAACAAAGCGATTTAAAGGGAAAACTTATCCAGATGTCTATATATCCTGCAATTCTTGTTCTGATGTTAATTGTTCTATTTTTTGGAATGGGTGGTTTTGTTTTTCCTATGCTTATTAAAAGTCTTTCCGTGGAACACGTGCCTCCTACAGTATCTGTTTTAACTGACAGTGTCAGTTTCATTTGTAAATATTGGTGGTTTATGTTAATTACCGGTATTGGATGTGCATATGGCATCAATATTATGTTTGGGTTTGGCAAGTTAAAAACTGCTATAAGTAATTTTTTAATGAAGTTTCCGTTAATTGCCGGGTGTGTTCAATATTTTTCACTCGCACATTATATGTCAGTTCTTCATATTGCCTATGAATCAGGTATTCCTATTGTTGAAGCAATGAACATGGCTGTAAAGACCATAAGTAATAAAGTTATGCAAAAGCGTGCAGCAGATGTTGTGCAATTTGTTTCTGCAGGAGAGGCTTTAACTGATGCTTATTATAAAAGCCAGTTAATCCCCGGAATTCTAATGCCTTTGATTGCTACCGGTGAAAAAACAGGGAAGTTAGGACAAATGTTTAGGGATGCTTCAATAGCAGTAGAAAAGAAGCTTGATATGGCAATTAAAGCTCTGGCTAGCGCATTTGAGCCTGCTTTGATAATTGTAATAGGTATATGCGTAGGTTATTTTTTGATAGCGTTTGTTCAAATGTATACTCAAGGGTTGTCTTCTATAATGAATGCTTTCTAAACATTTACACGTGCTGGGCATTATGATATAATTTCCGTATGATAGAGATATTGATATTATATGTGCTGTTACGTCGGGAATTTACTATGTATGGAATTTCTAAGGAAATTGATAGTAAGTTTGCACCTTATACAGCTCCAAGTTTCGGAGCTTTAAAACCTGCACTCAGGAGGCTTGAACAGAACGGCTGTTTGACTTCAAGAAAAATGATGTCTGATGGAGGTAAGTTATCTGTATACTATTCATTAACTAATGACGGTAAAAAGGAGCTAAGGAGATTGCTGCTTGAACCATTAAGTGACAACCCTGTGCAATTTATTACAAATGCAAAATTAAAGCTTTCATGTGCAGGTGTTCTTGATAAAGAAGAGCGTAGTGCACTTTTTCTTGAATTAAAAACCTTGGCATTGAATATTAAAAATAAAGCTCAAAAAATATTGGAAGATGAATATACGGATAAGGATTTTTACCAGCGAATACTCCTGGATAATTCGCTGGTCGAATATTCAAATTTAATTACTATTATAGAAGGGTTTGAAAAGGATAATGAGCGCAATAGTTAATAAAGTTATTGAGGGTTCTATTGCAGAGGAATTAGAAATAGAAGCAGGAGATGAAATTGTTTCAATTGACGAAACTCCTATGCTTGATATGATTGATTACAATTATCTTTGCAAATCGGACTTTATTACTGTTGAAGTAAAGAAAAAAAACGGTGAAGCAGAAGTTATTGAAATAGAAAAAGATTACGATGAGGATTTGGGTATAGTTTTTGAGAGTGCTGTTTTTGATAAAATTAAACCTTGTTTAAATCATTGTATTTTTTGCTTTGTTGATCAGCAGCCAAAAGGATTAAGAGAAAGCTTATATGTAAAAGATGATGATTACAGGCTTTCTTATCTGCAAGGCACATATATAACTCTCACGAATTTGACAGAAAAAGACAAGGATAGAATAAAAAGGATGCATTTAGGGCCTTTTTATGTTTCAGTTCATACTACTAATCCTGAACTGCGTGTTAATATGCTAAGAAATCCGAATGCGGGCAAGGCGTTAGAAAATCTAAAGTGGTTCAGACAAAATAAAATTCCTTTTCATGCCCAGATTGTTTTGTGTCCGGGCTTGAATGACGGGAAGGAGCTTGAGCGGACACTCTCAGATTTAGCTGAACTAAAAAATACAGTTCTGTCTGTTGCAATTGTGCCTGTCGGCATTACTCAGTTCCGGCATGAAAATCTGAAACAAGTTGATAAACAATGTGCGTTAGAAACCATTGAAATTGCTTCAAAATACAAAAGAGTATGTTGTTCGGATGAATTTTTCCTGCTGGCTGAAAAAGAAATTCCGCCTGCAAAATATTACGGAAATTTTGTACAGCTTGAAGATGGTGTTGGTTCAATCAGGCTTTTACTTGATGATTTTAAAAAGTTAAAACTTCCAAACAGTATATCGCACCCTA
>CALUUU010000181.1 GCA_944324035.1 Candidatus Gastranaerophilales bacterium | reverse complement strand
TTCAAAGCTCTAAACAAAAATAAAAAAGTAATCATTGTCATAAATAACTGTGTTACAAACCACAAAGGACAAGACAAATCAAACTGATGTCCGTTTAGAAAAGGGGTTATAAAAAAGTTTTTCAACGTAATAGGTTCACCCCAGAATTTCCCTGTGAGTTTTGCTATCAATATAGTTACAAACATATAAAACAAGTTGTACCAAAAATAAGGTACAAGCAGACTTTTAATCCTGCGATCTACAAAGTTTGCAACATCATTCAGATACTTATCTTTAAACAAGCACCCTGAAATAAAGAAAAACAAAGCAAGCTGAAATGAATACGGCGGAAAAATTCCAAGCAGAGAAAACTCCAAATGACCTGACACTACAAGCAAAATTGCCAGTGCCTTTAACATATTCATCTCGTTGTTAAACATATTCCCCATAAAATCAGTATAACAAAAAAATTTTAATTTGCTTAATAAATATTAAAATTATTCATTATAAACGACAAAAAATATATTTACGTGTTTTAATTACACTAAATAAATATATTTTGAGAGGTAAAAATGAAAATTGGTATAATAAACAGTTATAACGTCAATTCCGGGAATAAATTCGGGCATGCTGATATCCGCAGCCGCTCAAATCAGAGTTTTACAGGACTTACACAACGTGTTACCGGCTTGTTCCACACTCGTGCAAAAAATGCTGCAATAAACGAATACATGAACAGAACCGGATACTACCTTATGTATAATCCTGCAGAACTAAAACAAACTATTGCTCCGAAAACAGTTGGAGAATCACAGCTGCTGTTTAGGTTAACCGAAAACTACGTATCTGAACTTACTAAAAAACATCAGCAAGTCACTGCCAACACACTTAGTATAATTTTGAATGTATATAACAGTATTTCGAAAAGAACAACAGAATTAGCTGATATAGTTAAAATTAATACTAAATCTATAGGTGAATACAGCGAATTGTTTAAACTAGCCGGTAAAGATAAACAGAAAAATGAACTGTTAAAAAAATTACTGACATTAAAGAGCAATGAAAATCAAATGCTTGATATTTCTCAGAAAAACATTATAAAAATTTTATCATCTGGCAAAGCAAAAAAGTTAAATAAAAATTTCGAAAAATTCCGCTCATATATAATTCTTAATAGTAATAATGAAAATTTCGCAGAAAATCTAATAAAAGAGCTTCAGGCAAAGCGACCATCTTTCAAGCAAGCACAATTAAACAGACAGCTAAACGTCAGAAAAGCTAAATCAGAATCTTATTTATTAGGTTTACTGCCAGATAAGTTTTTAGAAGAAAATTATAATCCTCTCGGATTTAAATTATTTCGAAATTACAGTAATTTAATTAAAAATATTGTGCCGGATGCGGATAATATTTCCCAAAAAGATTTAGATTTTATAGCTTCTGTAATCTCAACTACAAATAAAAAGAATTTTGCAGCCAGAACAGAATACTTTGAAAACGATTTAAACTACGGTAAAGCAAAAAATTCTAAAGATGATATATTAGTATTTTTCAACCGTATGGATAAGGATGAAAACTTTAGAAAATTATATGAAAAAACTTCAGCGCATATAACTATACAAAACATTCCGCTGCAGGAGTTAATGATGTATGCTGATATATTTGGCAGTAAAAATTTGTTAGACCGCTCGGAAAATTTCGTTAGAATGCTAAAATATGATGTATATAATTACGAAACAAAAAAAGATTTTATAGCTCATATGGGCAAACGGTTAAATAACAGATTTTACATTACAAATACAGAAGTTGAAAGAGCACGTGAAGAAGAGTATTATACAAGATTAGTTAATCCGTTTTTTGGTAATACAAAAGCTAACTTAAAACGTTATAAGAGAAAATTTAAATATGATTTAATGCCAAAAGTTTTGGGTACCGGCAAGCAAATCAAGCTGGATATGAAACAAGTTGAAGAAAAGCTTTCAAAAATCGCAGCATTAAAACCTCAATCCGGAACAAATATTCTAAGAAGTGAACTTGCGGAAAATTTGACACCAGTGATTGCCAAGCCTGCATCTACACCTCAAAAAGCGGCAGTGCCGAATATTGCAGCACAGGTTTCGCAAAGTACAGCTGCACCTGTAAAGTTAAAGATAAAACGTGATTATAAACAGCAGAAATTACTTATTAAAAAAGAAGCTCAAAAAATTATAAAATCCAGAATGCGGTCAAAAAAAGATTACAGCGCAAATATAAAAAATTTCACTAAAATGCGCAATGAATTATTGCCGTTGATGTTTGATTCAGTAAAAGAAACACGGGCATTCCAAAGAGCTCAGGGGATTAAACGTCCGAATGTTTCAAACACCGATGTTATAAGTTTGTATGAAAAAATAAACGGTAAAAACAAAAAGCTCGCGAAGTATTTATTAACCAAACGCAAAGAGAATGGGGAACTGGAATTTAATGTAAAGCAAATATCAGAGCTGCTTGATGAAATCCAGTCAAAACGTCCTCCAAAGCAATCAATAAATACTAAAATTTGATAATTATTTTTAACAAGAAACGTTTCGGATGTTCAACTTTTGCAATAATTGATCAAAATCCTGATAATGCCAGCCTTAGTTATTGGAAAAATTTACCTAAATAAGAACTATTTTTATCGCTTAGCAAAAAATAATGCACCTTCCCGGATTTTGGGCAGGTAGGAGTGGAATTGTAAATTTGGACGATTAAACTGCGCCCCACTCAAACCCTCCCCGAATAGGGAGGAAAAAATTTAAACATGCATAACTCCTTCCCCTGATTGGGGAAGGCTGGGATGGGGGGCGGTATTTGTGGGCAAAAAAATTATTCCACGCTCTAACTCTCACTGAGCAGAGGAGGTTAAACAATTAAAAGTGCATAGCCCCTTCCCCGATTGGAGAAGATTAGGATGGAGAGCAACCCGTAAGGGATTAATTAAAGCACCAAATGTTTCAAAATTTCTTGATAAACGCCTTCTATATTGTTATCAATATCACTATTCCAAAATCGTATTACTTTATATCCTTTAGTTTCAAGATACTTTGTTCTTTCCTGGTCATAACGTATGTGTTTATCGTCGTTATGCTGTCCGCCATCAATTTCTATAATTAATTTCTTTTCATTGCAAATAAAATCGACTATATAATTTCCTATTGGATACTGGCGTCTAAATTTATGACCATTAACACTTCTATTTCTTAAAAACCGCCAAACTCTTCTTTCTTGTTTGGTCATATTTTTTCTTAGATTTCTTGCCTTTTCTGTAGGATTCATATGTTTATTTTATCATAAATCACTCCCCACCCTAGCCCTCCC
>CALUUU010000180.1 GCA_944324035.1 Candidatus Gastranaerophilales bacterium | reverse complement strand
AACATTTGCACACGGAAGGATTTCGAAAACAACAGAGGCAAAAAGACTTGGGAGAGCGGCAAGTTTAACCTTGGATTTTGACTATTTAATTACCCCAGACGGAAGAGAAATTCCGATAGAAGGGAAAATGTCAACCAAACTGCATCCGGTTGCAGAAACATCAAAAATCATAGCTCAAGATGTCGGATATACACTTGCAGGAGGGGCTGTGGGCGGTTTAATGGCGCTCAACTGGCTGGGCTTAGAAGCGGCTATAGCTTCACAAGGCTATACACTAGCTGGAGGTGCGGCTCTCGGCGGAGTTATCGGACTCGGTGCAGCTTTAATAAGAAAAGGTCATGAGGTTTTAATTGCACCAGGTGATGAAATTAAGGTTAAAATAAATACTTCTGTGCCGCTCCCTGTTTATAAGGATACAGCCTTAATGCAGCATGAAATGAAATACCCGGGGCTGGATATTACAATTACAAATGTAAAACATGAGGAAGATCCTTTCGGAGAAGTAAATACAATAACACTCACCGTTATGATTTCAAACATGTCGGATAAAACTTTCTCCGGGCTTGATTCTGCATTGGTAAATGATTATAATGCAGTATTCAGACCCTCAATTTTCGGCGATACAAAATTAATGTTCAAACAGATAAAACCCGGAGAAAAAGTTGTCGGGGATATTTCGTTTGCAGTAGATAATATTAACCGGAAATTCTGGCTGACTTTTTACGACAGAAGATATAAAAAGCCGCTTACAAAAATTTCAGTCGATAATGCTTACAAAAAAGTATCAGCAAAAACAAAAAAGAAAAACGATAAAGTCAGAACAAGAAAAGTTAATTTTAAAAAACAGGAAGATTTATTCGAAATAGATTAAAACTATTGTAAAATCTTGCTTTACAATGGGTTGTAAATTTAGAATTTTATGTTACAATGTTAGTAGTTATTAGAAAAGGTTATTTAAAAGAAAGTAGGAAAATATGGCGTGTGGTAAGTTAGAAATAGACATTTTGAACTCAATTTGGAAATTAACATCTAATAATGACGGGAAAGATATATCTATTCAGGATGTAGTAGATGATTTATCTTCCAACGGTATAAAACGCGCATACACTACAATAAAAACCGTTATGGACAGACTTACCACAAAAAGTATTCTTGTCCGTTATAAAGTCGGGAAAAAATTCTTTTACAGTGCGGCTCTGGATAAAGAAGAGATGGCTCGTGACAGTATAAAAGAAGTTACAGAACAGTTTTTTGATTCTAATTATGCTGATTTAATCAGATTTATCGAAAACAAATTTGACTTAATTAAATAAAAATAAAATGAATGATATTGAAGAGTATAGAGTTTTTGTATCGGAACTTATCCGAAAAGTACTTATTGGCGAATTATCTGTTAGAAATGCAATTACCTTATTTCCGTCAGGAACGAAAGATAAAAGTATAGAAGCAGCTTTTCATGCCTTAATCCACTACGAAGCAGATGAAGATATACGAAGAAGAGATATTCTCTACCGTGAAGAACAGGACGATTATCTTACTCTTGTATTCCAAACGCTTGAACAAGGCAAAGAACTGCCAGATAATATAATTAAAAATTACGAAAAATATTATAAGATTGCGGATATTCCGATGCCAAACGACTTTCGGTCAAATGTTATAAGGTTTTGGCGGTATTTAACTATAAGAGAATAGGATGCAGCTTTAATTCCTTCAAATATTTTTGAACAAGCTCCTTTGGCATATACATCGCCTGTGTTCCCCATCCGCCGATATCCGCTTTTACACCTTTATGCTTGGCTTCATTAATTAACTCTGTAAGAATTTCATTAATATCATCTTTGCCATATTGCTCTTTAAAGAAAGTATATGTGCAGATATCTTTATCTATAGGAAGATATCTTTTACCCCTTAAAAAATGAGCCACATGTGATCCTTTATCCGCAACAGAAATTATATTAAACGGCATATGATTATCCATACAAAATTTTACAGCAAGCTTATCTGCGAGATGCCCGACTTTCCCAATTTTTGTATCATCCCAGTTCTGTAAATAATCTACAATTATACGCGGGCCTGATATATTATACTCAGGATAATCTTTAAGTAAATCATAATATGGAGTATCAAACACTCTTGGATTATCACATTTAGAAAGTTCCACATATCCATATTCTTTATCAAGATTTTCTGACAAAAAATGATAAGTAGTTTTATTAGTGTCATTACCGGAGATAAGAATCATTGTTTTTAAATCTTTATTATTTACCTTATCATATAAATAATCATACCTTTTTGGACTGTAATCAAGCTCCAAAGCCCTGTTCCGATAACTCTTTCTTGAATTGTGAGCAAGTGTTATAGTTTGTGGTTTAGCTAAATCAACATTAATATCGCTATCACAATAAGAATCTGTATAAGGATTAAAAACCTTCATATTAAAATTTTTTAACGCGGAAGTTTTTTCAAAACTATCACTTTTAGTATTAAGATTTGAAGTAAACACTGGCGAAAATGCCGGATATTTTTTATAATTATTTATAAATCGCACAGAAGTAATATTCATATGAGATTAAAAACAAATGAACAAACTTTTTTGCTATATGTATGATATAATCCGTGTATGAAGTTAAAAGAAATTTACAATGATGCGGATATCCGCAAAAAAATTTCGTTTGAAGTATTTCCGCCAAAAGAAACCGATAAATATTCAGACCTTATTTTTGAAATCCGGAAACTGAAAGCTTATCATCCTGCATTTATTTCACTTACCTGGGGAGCCGGCGGAAAAAATAACAATTCCTTTGAGCTTATAAAAAATATTCAACAAACCGAATTCAATGTAATGCCGCATTTTACATGTATATGCAGTTCTAAGGATTTTGTAAAAACACATATTCATACACTTGAAGAAAATCATATTGAAAACATTTTAGCCTTAAGAGGCGATATCCCGGAATACAAACGCTTATGCTGTTATGATTTCAGATATGCAAATGAACTTGTGGAATTTATTAAAACGAACAGCAATTTATCAACAGGAGTTGCAGGCTACCCGGAAGGTCACATAGAATCAGCCAGCCTGCATTGCGACATTGAAAACTTAAAAAAGAAAATTGATGCCGGTGCTGATGCAATTTTTACCCAGCTATTTTTTGATAATAATAAATTTTTTAAGTATATAGAACTTATAAGAAAAAAAGGAATAACTGTTCCGGTTATTGCAGGCATTATGCCAATTTTAAGTAAAAAGCAGATAGATAAAATGACTACACTTGCAAATATCAGCATACCGGAGAAACTAAGAGAAAAGATAGCCAGACATAGTTCGTCATCAGA
>CALUUU010000179.1 GCA_944324035.1 Candidatus Gastranaerophilales bacterium | reverse complement strand
TTCGCTTAACCGACTGGCCACTACCAGCCAACTGTCTTACAGTTCTCCTGACTTCCTGTCTGTCTCGGGGTTTAGCTTTAAAATTATTGCTGCCATCCACAGCAACTTATATCATATTACCTAAATATTAATTGTCAAACTATTTATTTTGCTATTAACTTTAAGTATTAGCGTATGACTCGCATTTAGTATTTTACAAACAAATTTTTTATTTGTCAAGTAATTTGTTTGGAAAATTTTAAAATTTCTTAATTTTCTTATTTATTAAGGTTCAATGTGTTTTTTAGGCACATTTATAATCGTACATGATAAATTTTTAAAATCAACTAATTTTGTTCATAATGTTAACAAATTGAAACATTTAGGAAGGATTTAAAGCAGGAGATAATATTATCCTTTTTTTGTATGAAGCGTTTTAACAAATAATAATTTATAATACATAAGGATAATACATGATATAGGAAAGGAGCAAAAGATGGATAAGATAAAAAGTTTAGCATTGACACTTGCTGTCTTGGCTGTATTTGGCGGCAGTGCATTTGCTGAAAGCACGCAATTCACCCCTCTTAACTTTAGCGATTCAACGTATACAGGCAGCAGTAATACATCTGCAGTAATAGCTTCAACAAGCAGTACATCTTCGGCAACTGTTCAGGCAGTTGACCTTACAGGAAACAAGAAAATGCAAAGTGCAATTTCAGAATTGGACAATGCACAGGTTGAAGTCCGCAATGAACTGTTAAATTACAAAACAAAATACTCGGAAGTAGACGCTCAATACAATGCGCTAAAAACAGAAAGAGCAAATCTGGCAAAACAGGTAAAAGCTACGGAAAAACGTATAAAACAACTTGATAAAGCTAAAGAAAAAATCAGAAAAAATATGGTATAAAAGACAGAGCGCAAGCTCTGTTTTTTTAATATAAAAAAAACAGGAAGTGATTTCATTCCCCCCCTGTTAAGATTTACACTAGCCGAAATATAAATAGCATGTTTATTATATCACTATTTTTTCAAAAATACAAAATATGCTAAGAAATCTTAATATTTCTCAGCATATTTTTATTAATATAAATAATAACATTATTTAACGGAACTACTAGCTGTCAAACATTGTAAAGGTTTTTTCTACGTTCTTACTAATCATGCTCTTAACAGTATCATATTCAGCAGTTAGAGAAGCTATTTCTGCATCAAGCTGCTTCATTTCAATTTCAAGCTGCTCTTCTTTTGTATTTATCTTGCTCTTCTTAACAGCATATTCTCTTTCTGCGCGGGCAATTGCATCTTCGTCGCTGTTTTCCATAATATGACCGCCGTTAATCATTACGTATCTTTCTTGATAATAGTAGTTATCGGAACCGCGGGAAACAACGAACAGTTGACCGGTTTTAATTGCGTTGTCCAAATAATCTTTGTCATCAACAAATTCATTTTCATACCAGCCGTTTTGACAGATAGTATTGAACATAATACTATAGAATTCAGATTCATAGTAGTCTGTATCTATCTTTTCACCACTGTTAACATCATATATGTATCCAGGGTCATCGGTTACATAATAACTGTCAGAAACTTTATCAAAAATACCATAGGAACCACTGTAACTATCCATACCGTTTACAAAGTTTGTCAGGAATGCTTCTGTAAGGTTAGATAAACTTAATGCGTAAGTACTGCCTTTCTTAACCCAGGTGTTATAATCTTCAGCACCCATTACAGCACTCTTACCATAAGATTCTTTCAGACCCTTTCCGCCAAGATCAGTTACTTTGTCCATAGACAATCTGTTAATAATATCATCCATAGCCATATAGAAAGCGTTCAAATCAGTACTTGTACGAACATCTTCAGGAGGCATTAATAAATCAAACATGCCTTTTGCAAGCTTATCAACAAATGTCAACAAAACTCTTGAACTTTCATCCAAACGTTCAAATGCACCTGTACCATTCAAGGCATTATACCAATCTTCAACACTGTTATTAATTAGTGTATCAAATGCGCCGTTATCTGAACTGTTTTTCAAAACAGTACGTAAAGAATCTAATATAGTATTATAATTCTTCTTATCTTTTACAAGTAAGCTTATATCTTCATTCAACAAGTCAGCAAGATTGAATGCGTCATTATCGTAGTTACCGTTGATTAAGACACTGACACCATTAGATTTAAAATCTTTCCAGTTATCTGCCAGGTTGAATTCTTGAAATTTTTCAGAACCTGTAGCAGTATCCGTGACATAATTACCCCAAGCGAAAGTCAGATTATTTGCCAAATTATAATAATCCGAATCTTCAGGATAAGCTCCGGATGCAGCACCCTGTGTAACCAAATCAATAAAACTTATCATTGAAGTTACAGTCATTGACCCGCCGTATTCACGGCCGTATAATTCGCCGCCCAAACCGGCATACGGAAGATATGTTACCTCGCTCATAGGAGAAGCAATTTTATTTGCCTGCAATGCTCCCATAAATTGTATAAACGCCGTAAATTTTTCATCGTCAGTTCCGGTAAAGCCATCTGCAGTCAATCCATATGCTTCCAAACCTTCTAAGACTGATGCCAACTGTGAGTTAACCGCAATTTTGCCATCACGTCGGCCTAACATAAACGGCTCATAATTATTCAGCTCGGAAGGTGTCATCATTATGTCATATGAAAGATCATACAAATAAGTACCTGAACCATCCGGATCCCATACCAACTGAGTTTGATTAATAGCATCCTGATATTCCTGTGATATAGTTTCCATATCACGGGAAAGCGACAACTGCTGCTGGGCAATCTGCTGCGATTGAAATTCACAGTTAGCCTTTCTTGCAGTTACTGCCAAAAATCTTGCTTGTGATGCTGCCAATCCCATCTGTAGTACGCGTTCCTTTCGAAATTCTTAGTTGCTTAAAGTCCTATTACACGTATTTACGGCTAATTATGCTGAAAACTTTAAAAAACAAGCACAACAACGTAACAATTGTTTACAATTTAAATTATATGTTCTGTTTGCTTCGCAAACGAAATCGTTAAGCGCTCCTAAGGTCAACGCAGCGCATATACACCTTCCCCTGCTTGGGAAAGGTGGGATGGGGAGTTATTTCTACAGAAAAATTAATCTTTGTAGGATGACAAAAGGCGTCATTGCTGTACATGTCAAGTAATTAGTTACATGCCCAAAGTTATGTGCATCAATCGTCAATATAGATAAGTTATGTAATTTATTGTTCACTTTTTCTTTTTTATTGCGAAGAAAAAAGAAAAAGTGAACCGAAAAAGAAAAACACGCGATAGCTTTCTGCGCTGCCTATGGCATCGCTTTGACCGAACGGATGTACGTTTTGTTCGCTTTGCTCACAAAATTTTTTAGGTTTTGCTATCGTGCTGACGCACACGCAAAACTGCATTCTGGTATTTTACATGTTACTCACCGTAAGGTGAGTCAGGCGAACGTGCAC
>CALUUU010000178.1 GCA_944324035.1 Candidatus Gastranaerophilales bacterium | reverse complement strand
AGAGATTCGAACTCCCGACCTTTTGGTTCGTAGCCAAACGCTCTATCCAGCTGAGCTACGGGCGCATATCTAAAGCTACTGTTATACAGTCAGCAAATCAATATTAACAAGAACAAGTTTTATTTTCAAGAGTTTTTTATAAAATTCAATTGTTATTTTAAAAGACTTTTCATAATGTGTATCGCAAACTTCATAATTTTATAAAGTTTTCGTAACAAAATAGTACTTAATGCGCAAAATATAATTTTCACGTACCTTAATCTGAAAAAGTGAAAGAGGTATAATGAAAGTTTCAGCTATAAAATTTTTACCGGTGCAGCATATTAGTTACGCAAGCAGCAGCGATTTAGCAGTAAAGAATAATTCAACAAAAAATATATCACCGGAATTTATTCTAAAGCAAATGGATTTGCAGTCGAGAAATAATATAAACTTTACAGGAAACGATTTTGATAAAACGGTTGAGGAAAACTATTTTCAACTTCCTAAAGGGGCAAAAGCCGACAATTTTCAAAAAGCTGCGGCTCAAAATATATACCTAAATAATGATGTTTTAGTTACAGCACCTACCGGAACAGGAAAAACCGCAATCGCCCATTACGCAATTACAAATAATCTCAATAACTGCGAAAAAACTTTCTACACAACACCTCTTAAAGCTTTAAGCAACGAAAAATTCAGAGATTTTCAGCGTATTTACGGGAAAGAAAATGTCGGAATTTTAACAGGCGATACAAAAATCAACAAAGATGCGCCAATTGTCATTATGACAACAGAAGTTTACAGAAATATGGTATTCGGCGAGCACTTTGGAAGGCACAACGATATGCTTGACGGTTTAAGAACCGTTATTTTTGATGAATTGCACTATCTTGGTGATGTGGATAGAGGCGGGATTTGGGAGCAATCTATTTTCTTATCCAATCCGGATACCCAGCTCTTATCTTTATCAGCAACTATCGGAAACAATAAGGATATATCCGGCTGGATGGCAGCTGTAAGAGGGCAGGATATACCGGAAATTGTATCTGGCACAAACAGTGATTTAAAAAATTACAAGGCAGATACTATGCTTCCAATACATACTGTTTTAGTAGATGTTCCGCCGGAAAATCGTCATGTACCGCTTGAATTTAGCAACATATCTGTACTTGATGAGTCGTCACCGGAAAAATCTAAGAAAAAATCAAAATTTAACGAGCAAATAGAGCGTCTGACAAAACTTGCGCAGAAAAAAGGAATTGTACCGGCTTATTCATATGCAAATGTCATACGTGATCTCAAAGACGAAGATAAACTGCCTGTAATATTTTTTGTATTTGATAAAAAGAACAGCAACGATATTCTGGAATATCTAACAAAATACGGCATAAAACTTACAAATGATGAAGAACGTGCTGAAATTGACGAAATTATTCAAAAATATGAGGACGAAGGCAAATATCTTGGAGAAACACTGAATACCAAAGCGCTTCTTAAAGGTTATGCAATACATAATGCCGGACTTTTGCCAACTCAAAAAGAACTTGTTGAGGAACTATTTCAAAAGAAATTGATTAAAGTTATCATTGCAACTGAAACGCTTTCTGCAGGTATAAATATGCCGACAAGAACAACTGTTATAACGGCAACAAGAAAACCTTCTTCAACACCGGACGGTCCGGACAACAAACGCGACATATCACCTAATGAATTTCACCAGATGGCAGGGCGAGCCGGCAGACGCGGAATTGACAAAAAAGGCTATTGTTACACTTTAAGTCTGAATTCCGAACAAGAGGCTAAGTTTGACCGGCTTGTAAAGGCTAAACCAAACAATTTAAAAAGTGCTTTTAAACCGGATTACTCATTTATCGCAAAATACTATGAGGCCTGCCAGAATGATGACATGCTGAATTTAATATGTGATAAATCTTTTTACACATACAACAAAAACCCTAGAATTGCTGAGAAAAACAAACAAAATCTGAAAAAAATGTTTGATAAAAAAATCGCAATTATGAAACATTTTGGCTATTTAACATCAAGCGGTAAATTAACAACAAAAGGAACTCTCATAGCAGATTTGAACGGCTATGAGCAAATTCCGGTTATGGAAATGATTAGTTCAAAAGCGTTCAAAGATATGACGCCTGGTGAACTAGCCGCAGCAGTTGGCGCGCTTGCTAATAATAATACAAAAAACGAAACAAGAACATTTGACAGCAGCGAATATAATACAAAATCTTTTGAACACGACAATGAAAATTTGACTCAATTTATAAAAAAATTAAACAGAACTCTCAATGAATATAATACATTATCAAAAGACGGAAATAATCTCTTTCTGCCGGTAGAAGCAAATTATGACCTAACAAAAAACATATATGCCTGGGCTGATTTAAACAATTCTAATGACGATTCGATACAAAACTGGAGCAAATTATACTACAGCGCTGATAAACGGCGCTACAAAGACGAAGGCACACAGTTTAAAGGTATAATGATGACAATTGATCTTCTAAAACAAATGAACACTATATGTGAAGACGGAATAAAATCATCAAAAACACCTGAAGATAAAAAATATTACACATTGCTAAAGAAAAATATCGCAGACGCAATCGAATTAATAAACAGAGAACCTGCAATAGGTTAAGAATTATATAAAACAACAGGGTAGCCTAAATTCTACCCTGAATAAAATTATAATTCATCAACTTTATATTTTTTCAGAACAAGACTTTTTATTTCTGAATTTTTGGATTTAATTGCATCAATCATATCATCGTCCGAAACATTTGCTCCGGCCTCAACTAGAGTTTTAACAATATAAGTATCTTTCTTTTTTATCGCATAATTTATAGGATAAACAGAATTTGCACTCTGATTTACGTTTGCGCCATGTGCAATTAATGATTGAACAATAGCCTGATCCTGATACCTTATTGCATACATAAGAGGAGTTAATCCGCCAAATTTTTGGTTAGGATCGACACCTGCATCTAAAAGCAAAGCAACAATCTTAGGCTGTTTTGAGGCAATAGCAGTATAAATAGCAGGAACTTTTAAATATGTTGTATTCGGATCCATGCCTGCTTTTAAAAACAAATCTACATATTTTGCATTGCCGTCAGTTATTGCTGTAAAAAATCCAAATGAATTAAATTTATAATCATTTTCCAGTATCTGCTTAATACAGTTTTCTTTTTCAGAAAGCTGAATTTCAGCATTCTGTGCATAAACAGCTGATTGAAAAGCACCGATTAATAATAAAAATATAAAAACCTTTTTCATCATATACCCTCACTCTTAAGTACCTGAATTATATCATATTTTTAAATATATTCAATATCCATGCCTCACAAAAAGAACACCCATAGGGTGTCTCTTTGTTGGTTTATTTAATGTGTGCCTTAAATTAGCGTTGTCTGTAGACTTTACTTGTATATTTTTCAATATTCGGAGTATCAATCTCAAATATGTGTACCCTTGATGGAGCAATATCAACTCTTAATTCTCCGTTTACAGCCTGGAAAAT
>CALUUU010000177.1 GCA_944324035.1 Candidatus Gastranaerophilales bacterium | reverse complement strand
CAGAGCAATAGAAGAATACAAGTTTGAGCTTCCGCCGCTGGATTACAAAGGTTTTATTGATGCAGTGGAAAAAGAACTGATAAAATGTATTGTGCTTTTTGAAAATACACTTCCTACCGCATTTTTAATTTATACAACATCAATATCTGAGGCTGTAGAATTAAATATAATACACTCCTACAAAATGGAAAATACCCAGGAAAGAAGCCGCTATTTGATAGATGAATTTATGAATGAAACAAAACAAGACCGTCAAAATATGGTTGTATGTTATCCAATGCTTGGCGCACAAAAAGTTTTGATAAATGAAGTAGCACAATTCGGGTTTAAGTTTGTCGGAATTGTAGTATTGAGATTTATGATGAGCGGCACAAATTCCAGAGAAATACTTGAAATGGCAGAGCTTGAGCCGCTTCCTGAAGGGTATAGCATGGTAGAGTGGAATGATAATTTTTACGGCGAAGGCGTTGAAATTATTAAGGAAGCATTTAGAAACAGTGCAGATTCACTGTTTGATCCGCGATTTAATTCTGATGAAGGAGTTCGGGATATTTTAACGAAAATAACCGGTGATGTTTATGCGAAATTCCTTCCTGAAGCGGCAACCGTACTTTTATATAATGATGAACCGGTAGGGTTGTGTCTGATGAATTTGACGGGCGGAAGTATTGCAAATATACCTATTTTCGGATTAATGAGAGAGCATCAGGGCAAAGGATTGTCAAAGATTATGCTCAAAAATTCTGTAGAAAAACTTATTGAAATGGCAGAAAACGGTGTTTACCCGATAACAGAAGTTAATACTACAACTGAAACAAATAACTTCCAGGCATTAAAGATGTACAGACATATCGGATTTAAAGAAGATTACAACTATCCGCAGTCATATTTGCCGATAAAGAAATAATTTATTCACATACCCCAGGTTATGTACCTGAGGCACAACATGAGCTGCGCTTTGCGTAACGCGAACGAAATATTATTTTATATGGCTCACTATCGCACTACGTGCATGTTCGTCAGACTCAGCTTACGGGGAGTAAGTCCTGTTATCCCTGAAAGTGTCAAAAGGCGTTGTTACAATGCGGATTGTAACTTTAGTCAATGTTTACGTATTAAAAATCCTGTCGCCGGCATCGCCCATTCCCGGTACAATATATCCTTTTTCATTTAGTTTTTCATCAACCGCTGCCGTTATAATTTCAATATCAGGATAATGTTTATGAATATTTTCTAACCCTTCCGGTGCTGCAATAATACAAATACACTTTATATTATCAATAGGAATACCCTTATCCGCATATAATTTAATAGCTTCCAGAAGCGAGTTTCCTGTTGCAAGCATAGGGTCAGTAATAAAAACATAAAACTTTTCCGGATTTGGGGCTTCCATAGGAACCTTGTTATAGTACCATATAGGTTTTAAAGTTTTTTCATCTCTGTACATGCCAATATGACGGATACACGCCTGCGGTAAAATGTCTATAGCCTCATCCGTAAAAATAAGCCCTGCTCTTAATATCGGAGATATAATTAAATTTATATCCGGATCAATAGTTTTTGCTTTAAATGTAGTTAGAGGTGTTGCAACCTCTTTTTCAACAAGCGGTAGAGATTTTGCAGCCTCATATAAAAGACATCTTGTAATCTTTCTTGTAGCGATTCTTACACCCTGACTGTCAGTATCTTTATTCCTCATTGTGCAAAGGTTTTGTAATATCACAGGGTTTTCTATTACTCTCACTTTTTTTAGATTCATTAGACATCCCTTTCACTTTATTTTTAATACCAATTCTTCTATTATTTAAAATTTCTATAATATTTGCGACTTGATTTACTGAATTAGCCGCATCCTTAACCGGATCTTTTGCAGCTTTTGCACCATGCGGCATAATTTGAGCTAAGCCTTCATTAAAGACCTCACATCGAACCATAATCGAACCTAACTTTTCAAACATATCATCAAGAAGTCCTATTGCAGCCCCAAGCCTGTTAGTCGGCTTAATTGCAATAAGATTGCCTGAAGCTTTCGAAACCTCATCCGGCGGATATAATTCCAGTGATTTTGAGCCTCCCATTCCGTTAAATTCAACCGTTGCAATTATGCCTTTGGGCAGAGAAAAACTCTTCTCGGTGATAACAAATTTAACGTAAATATGATCCTGAACTACCTTGATTACGGTAATATAACCAATCGGAACCCCCATCATCCTGACAGGAGAACCAACTATCAGCCCGTCAACATCCTGCAAAAAGACCTGATAACTCTTAAGTTCCTGCTGTTCTTTTATTTTATGGTACCTGATAATACTAACTCCAACTATTATAACCAGAAGCCAAACCAGCAATTCAAACAAAAAATATATACGAATTTTCCCTCTTGAACCCATACAAACATTATTACATAAACACAAATTATTTTACTACTTGCGAAAAAAATTTTTATATTATATTATTAACAAAGAAGTAGAAATGTGAGGTTTACAATGGAGCAGATTATAAAAGTAGCATGGGAATTAAATGAAAATACTGATAACAGATATCAACTGGTTTATGAAATTGCGGAACTTGCTAAAAAACTTGTTGATGAAAATCAGGCAAAAAAGGCTCATGACGAATTTGCTTTTGAAGATAATTTTGAAACAGGATATACAAGAGAAAACCCTGTAGAACATGCTATTATGGTTAAAGCTTCCGAAGCTGACGATAACAGATTAGTTGGATAATTTATAAAAAACACAAGAATTATATAAAACTACGGGTTCTTGTGTTTTTTTATGTGTATTTTAAGGGGGGTATATGAAAACTATAGAATTTATTAAAAGTAAAATAGGCAGTTTTACACCGCAGACAGGCATTATTCTCGGCTCCGGATTGGGGGAACTCGCTGATGAATACTGTGATATAGCTATTCCTTATGCAGAAATTCCGGGATTTATAAAATCTACCGTAAAAGGCCACAAGGGCAGACTTGTTTTTTCAGACATATCGGGCAAACCTACGGTTATGATGCAGGGCAGGAACCATTTTTATGAAGGACACCCCCTAAAAGATATAACTTACCCGGTAAAGGTTATGAAACAGCTTGGTGTCAAAAATCTCATACTGACAAACGCGGCAGGAGCCGTTAACGAGAATTTCGTTCCGGGAGATTTAATGCTAATAACTGATCATATAAATTTTATGGGTCAAAATCCTCTTATCGGCGAAAATGATGAAACTCTCGGGGTTAGATTTCCGGATATGACGGAAGTTTATAAAACCGAATTGATAAACATTGCTGAAAAATGTGCACAAAAACTAAATATTAAAATCCAAAAAGGAGTATATCTGGCAAATTCAGGGCCGAGTTACGAAACGCCTGCTGAAATAAGGATGGCAAGACTTCTCGGAGCTGATGCTGTCGGGATGTCAACCGTACCCGAGGCAATTGTTGCAAATTACTGCGGTTTAAATGTTTTGGGCATAAGCTGTATTTCTAATGCTGCAAGTTCTCACAACGGCGACAAACTTTCCCACGCGGAGGTTATTGAAACTACGAATA
>CALUUU010000176.1 GCA_944324035.1 Candidatus Gastranaerophilales bacterium | reverse complement strand
AGAAAAAATGAACAAATAAATTTACATAACTTATGTATGTGGTCGATATAGGCACATAACATGGGTTATGTAAATGTTGAAATGTGCTATATAAGTTCCAGCCCTTAAATATTTACATTAAAAAATGTTTGTGTTAATTTAGTACAGTAAAATAAAATATATATACAGAGAGGTGTCCGAGCGGTTTAAGGTGCAATCTTGGAAAGGTTGTGTGGGATTATGTTCCACCGTGGGTTCGAATCCCATCCTCTCTGTTTTTTTGCATAATAATTAAAATAGAAATAGATGGGATGAGAACCACCAAGCGAAAGCTTGGTAGACGGTTCGAGCGTGAGGCGGCAGAGGGCGGAACGGAAAGGCTTTAGCCTTGACGTGCAGACCCGTTTAACGCCGCCGAACAAGACAATCCCATCCTCTCTGTTTTTTGCATAATAATTAAAATAGAAATAGATGGGATGAGAACCACCAAGCGAAAGCTTTGTAGAAGGGTGAAATGTTCCTTAAAAAGTAGGTTGGGCATACTTGAAGTGTACCCTAAAAACTGTTAATATAATTTTATTCAAATCTGCTCAATCTTTTTGCCTTTTGTGTACGGACTAAATCCGAAAAAGAATTTTTACGGGCATTTAAAAGCTGACGCCTTCCGGTTAAGTTTCTTGTGTAAATGATATCGCATTTACCGATATATTTTTCCCATAGCCTTTTAAAAACCTCTATATTTCTTTTATTACCGGCAATTACTGCCGGTATAGCATGATAATCTGTTGTATCAATAAAATTTAAAACTCTGTCTTTCCTAACAAACAAATATCGCGGATTTTCGATTGGATTAATGAATTCTATAATTGAATTTATCAATAAATTGTTTTCCTCAGGAGAAAGATTAGATACAGAGAAAAATACTGTACCATCATTAGAATTTGTTTTGCATTGTATTGAAATATTATTAAGACTTACTTTAATTTTTCCCATCATTGCAAGCGTTTCCAAGAATACTATTCCTATTTGGCGCATAATTTTTTCCGGGCTTGAACATCTTAAGTATTTCATTGTAGGTTTCGCAACCGAAATGCAAAATCCCAATACACAAATCAAAATAGCAAACATTATTCCGGAAATCTTTAACGTTTCTATATGTGGAAGTATATAAAAACATAATATACTTCCCCAAAATGCTCCCCAAATTGTAAGCCGGGCAATGTATCCGTTTGTATAGCAAAAATCTTTTGTTCTAATTTTTGAAGAAATACCATCTCGTAATTCTTTTATTGGAGCATCATAGGATTGTGCAACTCCTATATCCCATAAATATTTTGTATTTTGTCGATTTTTTGCATTTTGTTCCATTATGGTATTTAATGATATAAAATCCCGTTCTGTTTTATTCAAACGATTTTCAAAATTCTTCGGCAAGATTCTTTCAATTCCACTTTCTATATAATGCGGATAATTAATTGCAGGAGCTTGATATCCTCTAAATCTTTGACAAACCTGGTAAAAATCCGAAAGATCTATTGCAGGCACTTGCTCGTCATTAGTGTATGTAGGTGCACTGGTTAATAATAATTGTAATAATATTTCTTTTTTAGACATTATTCTTATTGAAGCCAGGTGCCAAATATTTGAAACTTTATTCGGATTATTTTTGTCAATTCTTATTGCTCGTCCCCGCATTTGGTTTGAGAGCATATATGAGCTTACTGTACTTGATAAAATTAAAGAATTTATTACAGGGGCATCCCAACCTTCTCCCAGAAGTGCCTGTGTTCCAATCATAACAGTTATGTATCCCTGGTTAAACATTTGTGTAATCAAATCAACAATAAAAGATTTTTTGCTGCCTTTCGGATTGATTTTTAAGAAATTATTATCTCTTGTAAATGCTGTTATCGTTACTGCATCTTCAAGATTTGCATCCTTTAATAACTTCTCTAATTGGTTTTTCAGCTTTGCCGGTATAAGAACTACACTCCCTGTCAAAACTGCAAGAGATATATTTTTACGTTCTTTCAAAACCTGCCAGATAGGAATTACTCCAAGCTCAGAAGCATCGAGGTTGTCATATTTTATGTAATCTGCAAGAATTACCATTCTGAGCTTTTCTCCCAGAGCTTCATATTCTAAATCAACTATTTTTTCAATCGAATCGAGTTTTCCAATGCTGTTAGCCAGTTGACGTTTAATCTTCGGATTATCGTCAAGAAATATCGTTTTATTTTGTAGTACTCCGTTTTGTTTAGCCGATTTTATAAGCTCTGTAATGAGCTGAACCTCTGCTGTGTTTTTTAATTTGTCTTTAAGTCCAAATACATATGTTAAAAATAATTTTTGATACTCACCTTTGAATAGAGGAATTTCTAAAGGTTTTAAGTCAAACAGTGATAAAATTTCTTTTGGTATAGTTTGTTTTGCTGCTTTTAAAAAGGCCATCACACCTATGTACATCTTTGGATTATCAAGTATGTTTTCTTCTGATTCATTCTGCAGCTCATTTAATATAATTTTTATTAGGTTAGTATTTTTTAGTAAACTTATTAAGTAATCATTAACTTTTGCAAGTTGTTCCTTGACCATGTCATTTTCATATTTTTTCATTGAAGAAAAATGTATAAAATCTTGATGCGGACATAAATCTCCATTGCTAACCAGTTCCGGAATAGATATAATTTCATCAACCGTTCCGCAAAGATTTTCATATCGTTCCCATTCTTTTTCTGACGAATCATATGGCGGAGTAGCCGTTAAAGCAACAGTTTGTTCCGGATTCAGATTTTCCATAAGATAATCAAGTGCTTTCCACCATTCATTTCTAAGATGATGAGCTTCATCAAAACATAGTAACTTAATGTTACTTTTTTTTAGCAGTTGAATTATGTCGGCTGCTTTGTCCATCTTAAAACGTTTGCTTGATGTAATTTTATCCTCATCTTCATCTTCACTCATTATCTCTTCTGGTTTTTCTTCATCAGAATCTTGTGAATTGCTGCAAAATGAGGCTAATAAAGCCTGGTATGTAATTATTGTGATAAATTTGGGTTTTTTAATATTAACAGAGATGATATCTTCTGCCTCTCCATTAAGAAAAGAGCTAATAATTCGTTTTTTCCACTGATTTCTTATCGTAATTGTCGGGGTAAGAATTAGAGTTGGCTTATTAATACGTGTAATAATTTCTATTCCCAATATAGTTTTGCCGGCACCCGGCGCAGCAACTACATGAATTTTATTATCAGTAAGATGAAATGTTAAATCATCTAAAATCCTTTTCTGATAAGCTCTCCAATTCCCATTAAACTTAAGTAATGCCATATTTTTATTATACAAATTTATAATATTTGTGCAACTGACTTCAGAAAGCTCTGCTTTAATTTTTGTGCAGGTATGCCCGACCGACACCCCCCGAGTAGAGAAGGAAACTATGAAAATTAAAACTCCTTCCTCAGTTATAGGAAGGCATGTATGGGGAGTAATTTATAAATCTTTTGTAACATTTGTTTCAATTAATAACAATTTTTAATTTTTTCTGTTTTGAAGCAAATATGAACAGTATTACAAATATACAACCCCGAGTTCAACCTTGTGTGCCC
>CALUUU010000175.1 GCA_944324035.1 Candidatus Gastranaerophilales bacterium | reverse complement strand
CTTGGTAGATAGGTCAGAGGTGTAAGAGTGGCAACATTTTCAGCCGACTGATACTAATCGGACGAGGGCTTTTCCTAGTGGTTTATGGCAGTTTTGGTTGCCAATAAACCAAGAGAAAGCTATAGAGAATGGCTATAGCGAAAGAGGAAGTAATTGATGAAAGCGTAGCTTATAATTATTATGCAATTTTGAGCGTAGAGCGAAAGAATTCGCTGGTGTCCAAGAGTAAGGAAACCACCCGTTCCCATCCCGAACACGGTCGTAAAGACTTACTTCAGTGAAAATACTTGGCGGGCCACCGCCTGGGAAGATAACCCGATGCCAGCACCAAAATTAGAAAAGACCTTAGGAGAAATCCTGAGGTCTTTTTTTTTGATAAACAATACTCTTTTCCCTAGTTAGGGAAGGTTGTGATGGAGAGCAATAATTAAATAGGAATGAAGATAAGAGGGCGAGTGAAAGCCAAAATTCTACTTTTTTGATAATACCGAATGGATATAAAGAAATGTAAAAGCGAGAAATGTAAAACACTAAGATAAATAAATAGCCTAATGGCTAAAAGGGGCATACAGGAAGGGGAATTTGGAGAGATAGGAGCGAGAGAGCGAATAGCAGGAGTGTGCGCTCCTGATTTTGTGTTTATGTTGGGGAAAAGCTGCGGTAAAATAAGCGGAAATATTATTGATGTATTTGCAAAATAATATAAGACCCTATAATATAGAGAATGTGAGAATTAATAAAAACCAATGGGAAAAGAGGTATGGAATTAACGGAGCAAGAGGAGCAGATAATAAAATTAGCATCGCAGGGGGCTTGTAACAACGAGATAGCCGGAGCGCTGTATGTAAGCCCGGATACAGTAAAGGCTCACATGCGTGAGATACTTCGTAAGCTGAATGCAGATAACAGAACCCATGCCACTTACATTGCCCTTAAATACAATATTATTGAGTAAGAACTTTGGAACATTTATTTAGTATATAAGCTGCTGTACTTCCCAATGCATTTTTAGTTCTGATACTAATTCTGCAGGGTCATCAACAGTATCAAGGAGAATCATGCCTGAATTTGAGCATGTATCTCCTGTGCTGTGGTGCAGTCCTATTCTTGTCGAGATATTGCATCCATATTTTGTTAATATTTCTTGAAGTTTAATTGATTCTTTGTTTCTTTCAGATAGTTTTATTCCGATAATTGTCGGCATTTGTTTTCCTCCTAGCAACAGCATTTATGGAATATTTGGATATTTCAATTGCCTTTTCGGATATTCCTGTTATGTAAAGAATTGTTACATATTATGTAAAAAATATATATGTCTTACGCAATTTTTATCTTTAAAAATACTTTATATAGGTACGAGAGAAAATTAATAACAGGAAAAAGTTTTCGAGGTATAAGTCAGATGTAAACTAATGTAACAAAAATAGAAAAATATTAGTTAATCATTAAAGATTAACAAAAGATATACCGATAGTAATTACGTGAGTAAATAACGGAGAACAAAAATGAGACTTGATTTCAACAAATTAGACAAAGTATTTGTAACCGGAAAGCATGCTGAAGCAGTAGCTACGGGTGAGTCAAAAGACAAAGCATCTACCGAGGATGTTCCGGTTGGAAAGCCTAAGGAGCCGGTTGACAGAAGTACCGTTGGTTTAGACACTTTTGTCAAGACTACCGAAACTCCTGAAACTACAGGTGCTGAAGCTTTAGCTGCATATAATAAAGTTAAACTTGGCAATAAGCCTCTAATGGGAGTCAGTACAACTCCGGCAGCAACACAGGCTCGCATGGAAGCTGAAGTTTTGCAAAATACACCTTATTTAGCCGAACTTGCAGAGGAAACAGGTGTCGGAGCAGCAGCTACAGTTAATGGTGTTGATGAGCAAATTCTATCACGGATTAATGTTACACCGATGCTCGCAACATATTTAAACAGTGTTGACAGTGCCAGAATTGAATCACATATGGCTAGATTTCTTGCATAAGATTTGTAAAATACATTTACTCACATAAATTTGAACCGGTTTTTAACCGGTTTTTTGTTTGTGTTAAAATATGTAAGTAGATGACCTTAAAATGAAGGGAAGTGTATATATGAATAAGGTAGTAGTCGGAGCTCAGTGGGGTGATGAAGGTAAGGCAAAAATTACTGATTTGCTGGCGCATGATGCGGATTTAATCATAAGATACCAGGGAGGCTGTAATGCAGGACATACAGTTGTTGTCGGTGATAAAACGTTTAAATTTCATCTTATTCCGTCAGGGATTTTATATGGGGATAAAGATTGTTTGATTGGTGCCGGTACTGTTATTTTACCGGAATATTTTGAAGAAGAGGTAAATGGTTTAATAAAAGACGGCATTGATGTTTCAAGATTAAAGGTAAGTCCGCTTGCTTCAATTACAATGCCTTATCATACGGAGGTTGACGGATATAGTGAAGATAATGCGAAAAAGGGTAAAATCGGAACTACCAAAAAAGGAATTGGACCGACTTATACTGATAAATATGCACGTATAGGATTAAAGGTTCAGGATTTATATTCTGAAGAAACTTTGAGCGAAAAACTTGATGTTATTTTGCCTTTAAAAAACAAAACTTTAGAGAAAGTTTATGGTCTTACCCCATATTCTAAAGAACAAGTTCTTGAATTATGCAAGAAGTATGCGGAAATTTTTAGGCCTTATGTTTGTTTTGAGTGGCAGGAATTTTTAGAAACATCAAAAGATAAAATAATTCTGTTTGAAGGTGCACAAGGCGTTATGCTTGACGTGGATTATGGAACATATCCTTTTGTTACAAGTTCAAATCCTATAGGCGGCGGTGCTTGTACAGGAAGCGGCTACGGCCCTAAGATGATAGATGAGGTTGTTGGTGTTGCAAAAGCTTATGTAACGCGAGTAGGCGAAGGGCCTTTTGTGACTGAACTTACCGATGAAATCGGTGACAGAATAAGAGAAGTCGGACATGAATTCGGAGTTACAACCGGGCGCCCAAGACGCTGCGGATGGTTTGACGCTGTTACAATGCGTTATGCCGTGCTTGTAGGCGGATTAACAACTGTGGCGCTTACAAAGATAGATGTGTTTGATGAGTTTGATGAGATAAAAGTTTGTACTGCTTATAAAGATACAAGGAATGGGAAAGTTTATAAATCTTATCCGACAGATGTTTATATGCATAAATATTTGGAACCTGTTTACGAAACCCATAAGGGGTGGAAAACTTCTCTTACCGAAATAAGGGAATATGAGAAACTTCCTGAAAATGCTAAAGAATATCTTGCAAGATTAGAAGAACTTCTCGGGGTTCCAATTTCTATTGTAAGTGTCGGACCTGATAGAGAGCAGACTATTTTTAAGAAGTAGTGTTCTGTCCCTGAGGCAGGAGAAGAGCTTAGCTTCGTGTTACGCAAAAGAAAATTGCGCACTATTGCACTGCGTGCACGTTCGTCAGACTCATCTTTTGTAAGTGCTCTTATATCATCCCAGAAAGTGCCAAAAGGCATCATTCTGTAGGTTTTAGCCCGAAGAACTTCATATAAAAATAGATCCTTCGGATTTTTAATTTTTCAGTAGAAATAACTCCCCATCCCAGCCTTCCCCAAGCAGGG
>CALUUU010000174.1 GCA_944324035.1 Candidatus Gastranaerophilales bacterium | reverse complement strand
TTATGGAGGATATATCAAATGTTAAAACCTGAAAACACTAATAACAGCAGTATTCTCCAGGGGGGGGGGGCTAGGCTCTCCGCAACTGGAGAGAGTTTCAGCCTTTTAGACTCTTTTAAAACCCGGCATTGCAATTTTCCGGATTGCTTCACGTCCGCTTGCTATGACGTAAAAAGAGCAAATGCGGCCTTTACTTTAGCGGAAGTCCTTATCACACTTGGGATTATCGGAGTAGTTGCTGCAATGACATTACCTATGTTGATTGCAAAATATCAGGAAAAAGTACTGGTAACTGCCGCAAAAAAAGGATATTCCGTAGCTGTTAACACAGTTACACGCTGGAATGCTGCAAATGAAATAGTTGGGGACTCTTATAACTTTTTTGTAACTGGCGGAGCAAGTCATGAATGGAGCAGACATGCTGTAGTATTAAAAGAACTTGCAAAATATCTGCATATTGTACAGGTTTGCGATAAATCCAGCAATTTAAAAAATTGCGGGGGAAAATACACGGTAAAACAATATAAAAAGTTGAACAACGGGCAAGGCGGGACAGTAGAGCAAAATATGATGAATAATTTCAGAATTGTACTTGCAGACGGAAGTTTTATTTCAGTTATGAGTGAAGTTACAGACGATGGAACATGTAAACATACATATTGGAGCAATGCTAAAGATCCTGACGGCTTTTTCATCCCTGATACTTCGGGAAATTCGCCTACAGGCTTTCAAGGACAATACAACAGTTCAAATAACTGCGGTTTTATACATATTGACACTAACGGTCTGAAAGGCCCAAATCAGGTCGGGAAAGATTACTTTGTAATTGGTTTTACAAAGGAAGGAAAACCATGGTCAAATAGCGACAACTATGGAAATCTTGATTATGTTTTAAAATATGATAAACTCATTAAAACAGAAGACTATACTCCACAAGAATCAGGTGCGTTTACGCAATAATGTACTAATCATACACAGGCCCGTTTGAACGTGTATAGCCTGTTTTTATAACATTTTTTCCAAAGCGGCTTTCAATATTATCTATACATTTTGCAAGCCGCTTATTTTTGGAATCCTCCTCTTCCTCAGAAAACAAAAATAATTGCTCTGCATTATCAAATGTTATATCTTCTAGCATAACACCTGAACTCCTGTATAAAATTGAAGGATTATAAATTTTCTCCAGCAATTTAAAAACAACATCTGATACTTCCCACTCATAACAAGTTGGTTTATCAAGCACTTTCTTTTCCACAAAAACCTTAAAATCTTTTGTTCTTAACATAACAGAAATTACAGAACACTTTGCCCTCATGCGGCGTAACTTTGCACAACCTTTATGGATATGATAATTAATGGCGTCTTTTATAAAATTTAAATCAGAGGTGAATGTGCCTAAGGCACAAGTGTTTTGTATTGATTTAGGCAGTTTAATTTCAGAAGACACAGGCGAAACTGTTTCTCCAAGCAATTCGTGCTTAATTTCGCGAGCCCTTATCCCAACCTTTTTATCAAGCCAGGCATCGGATTGCGATACAAGCTCATACGCGGTAATAATACCTGATTTATGAAAAAGAGTTGTGAGATTTCTACCTATACCCCATAATTCTTCTATAGGGGTTTTCTTTAACTCTTCCGACACAAAGCGCGGATTAATTGCATAAACGCCGCAATTTTCTTTTTTAGCCTTATCTGACGCTAATTTCGCAAGACTTTTGGATGAACTTACTCCGATAGAAACATTAACATCTAAATCTTCTTTAATTTTCGCTCTTATATGGGATGCTAAATCTATATATTCCATTTTGTAAAGCCGGCGTAATCCGGTCAAATCAACAAAAGCTTCATCTATAGAATAAACCTCCACAAGCGGAGAAAACTCCCTCAATTTTGCCATCACCTGATGAGATATCTCCGCATACAAATCATGATTTGCCACGATATAAATACCTTTAGGATGTTCTTTTTTAGCCATAAAAAGCGGCTCGCCCATCCTTATTCCCATTTTTTTAGCCTCTTTTGAACGAGAAACAACACACCCTTCTTTATTGGAAATAACACACACAGGCTTGCCTTTGAGCTCGGGATTAACCTTCTGCTCACAGCAAACGAAAAAGGAATCACAATCTACTAACGCAATAAAACGCCTCGTCATAATAAAAGTATAACTTGATTTAAGTTATAGTCAAGATAAACAATCATACGTCCCTTTATACAAAACTAAAAAACCCGCCTTTGCTTTAGGCGGGTCTTTAAAATCTACTTATTTACGTGAGCCGTACTTTTCAGATGAAGTTCTCTCAACTGCTGCAGAGAAGCCTCACCCGGAGCATCACTCATCAAATCTTTTGCCCCGGAATTTTTCGGGAATGCAATTACATCACGGATACTTTCCGTTCTGCAAAGCAATGCTACAAGTCTGTCCAGACCGATAGCCAAACCTGCATGAGGAGGGGTTCCGTATTGCAGTGCATTAACCATAAATCCGAATTTTTCTTTTGCTTCATCTTCAGTCAAGCCCAACGCTTTAAATACAGCAGACTGAACATCAGATGAGTGAATTCTGACAGAACCGCCGCCAAGCTCGGTACCGTTATATACAATATCATAAGCAATTGATTTAACATTACCCAAATCTCCGGATTTAAGCTTGTCTAAATCTTCTATACAAGGAGATGTGAACGGATGGTGCATTGCCATAAATCTGCCTTCTTCATCACTCCATTCGAACATAGGGAAATCTACAATCCACAAAAGATTGTGCTTACTTTCATCAATCAGGTTCAAAGATTTTCCAAAATGTAATCTCAATCTTCCCATAATATCGTAAACAAGTTTTGGCTTGTCAGCCACGAAGAAGATAATATCTCCGGCAACAGCTCCGGCTCTTTCCTGAATACGTTTTGCCTGATCTTCAGTTACAAATTTCAATACAGGAGATTTTGCAGTTCCGTCCTCGTTGTAAATAATATTAGCAAGAGCTTTTGCGCCAAAAGATACCGCAAGTTTTGTGATATCATCAATATCTTTTCTTGAATACTTAGCTCCGCCCGGAATTCTTATACCGCGGACAATACCGCCGTTTTGAAGAGTTTTCTTAACGATTTCAAATTCTGATTCCAAAATTATATCACCGATATCAAACAACTCTAAACCGAAACGGGTATCCGGTTTGTCAGAACCGTATCTGTCCATAGCTTCCTGCCAAGGCATCTGAATAAACGGAGGCTTAACTTCAACTCCTGCGGCTTTAAAGGTTTCAACAATAAGTCCTTCAACGCATTTGATTACATCCTGCTGTTCAACAAATGACATTTCAAGGTCGATTTGAGTAAATTCAGGCTGTCTGTCTGCACGCAAATCTTCATCACGGAAACATTTAGCAATCTGATAATATCTTTCAATACCGCCGACCATCAACAACTGCTTAAAAATCTGAGGTGATTGCGGAAGAGCATAGAACTTACCTTCCTGAACACGTGAAGGAACCAAATAATCTCTGGCACCTTCCGGTGTTGTTTTAATCAAAATAGGAGTTTCAACTTCCATAAACTCTTCACTGTTCAAATATGCTCTCGCAGCCTGGCAAATCTTATGACGAAGCTTTAAGTTATTGAGCATACCTTCACGTCTTATATCAAGGTATCTGTATTTTAATCTTAC
>CALUUU010000173.1 GCA_944324035.1 Candidatus Gastranaerophilales bacterium | reverse complement strand
TTGACATCGTACAGAGGTTAAGAAACATCGCCGCGCACAATACGCTGAGCAAGCCCTTCAACAATTGCAGTCTTACCAACACCAGGCTCACCTATAAGCACAGGATTGTTTTTGGTTCGTCTGTTTAAAACCTGAATAATACGTCTAACTTCTTCATCACGCCCTATTACCGGATCTAATTTTCCTTTTCTTGCCCTTTCTGTTAAATCAGTTGAATATTTTTCAAGGGCTTTCATATTTTCTTCTGCATTTTGATTATCCACTTTTTTATTACCTCTTACTTTCTTCATTGCATTTAACACCGCGTTCGATGTAACTCCTGCCTCCTTCAAAATTCGCTGGATATTTGAATTATCAAGCATAGTCATTGCAAGGAGGATTGTTTCAATGCTGATATATTCATCTTTAAGCTTTTCAGCTTCCCCGACAGCCAAATCAAGCAGTCTGTAAGTATAGGTAGAAAGAAACAACTGCTGTGTATTCGGAGGCCCTGATATTGTAGGAAAACTCTTTACAGCAGCCATTACCTTATTTATAAACCCCTGATTTAATAAGTTTAAGTCTGTAAGGTAATCTTTTATAATTCCGTTATCCTTAATCATCGCAAGCATAATATGCTCAGGCTGAAGTTCCGAATTTTTATATTCGTTCATAAGAGCACTTGCAGATGAGATAATTTCCTTTGAATAATTAGTAAATTTGTTAAAATCTGCCATAATTATCAACTCCATTCAAAATAAAATTCTATATAATTATTTTAACGTTATTTTGAAAGAAGTCATATTAAATTAATGATTAATTAATAATTACATAACCCAGATTATCTGCCTGAGGCAGGACATGGGTTATGAAAGCGGAATTCTTAGTTGTTGCATTCCTCAGAATGAAGTGAGAACAAAGTTCAAATTATACATTACAAAAAAAGACTGCTCTAATATGCAGTCTTTTTTATCTCTACACACTATTTGGAAATTATAAATTCATATCTTCATACTGTGATTTTAATTCATTAATTCTTGCCTGAGCTATTTGATGCTGTCTTTCTTTCAGGCCAAGATAAGTTCTGTCAAAATCAACAGCAGATTTTGTATAAGCTCCGAGTGATGACAATGCTGCCGTCAGTAACGTAACATCCGGTGCATAAGCCACTGCAGTTTTACCTATATTTTTAATTACTTCCGGAATTCGTTCGGAGATAGCAGTGCCCCATCCTTGCATAAACTTAGGAGTTTTAATTTTATTAATGTGTTCTGCAACTTGTTCAACACCCCTACCTGCTTTTGCTATATATTCAGGTTTAATCATTTTATATAGTTTAGCTGCACCTTTCGGAAGATAAGTAACAGCCGCAAACAGAGCTGCTATTTGGGCGCCTAATGTGATAAACGGATGTTTTCTTGTAAAATTGTCTGCTTTATCAGAAGCTTGTTTTACTCCTCGGGTAGCAAGACCAATAGCGCCTGCAGCACCAAGAAGCATTGCCCAATAACCGCCGCCTTTCACTGCATTTACGGTTTTTGCAGCCAAGCCTGATACTTCTTTGCCAAACATACTTGCTTTACCGTTTGTCAAAATTCCTGCAGACAAGGCTCCAACCAGCGGAACTGCCTGGTATAGTCTGGACACCTTTTTTTGTCTGTCATAATCCTTTTTTACGGTATAAGCATATGCTGCTTGTCGTAAATCATTATCACTATAAGAGAGAAACTTATCAACATTGTCCCTTTTATGGGGTCTACCTGTAAATCCCTGATTAGATGAAATTGCTGATACTTGCATGATTGCACCTACACTTTCGTACACAAATTATATTATATATAAACTAAAAAGTAAAACTTTTTGCTAAATTTTAATAAAATTTTAAGAAATGTTTACATTAATATGTCTTTTAAATATTATATAGTAATGAAGAAATTTTTAATCCACACAATGGGGTGTAAATCTAACCAGTTTGAAAGCTCTGTTATAAAAGAAAACCTTGAGTCAGACGGACTTATAGCGGTAAAACGCATTGAAGATGCTGATATTTATATTTTAAATTCCTGTACAGTAACACACAAAAGTGATAACGAAGCTCTTTATTTATTGAGAAACGCGAAACATAAAAATTCTAAAATTACGACTGTGCTTACGGGGTGCCTTGCACAAATCGAAAAAGAAAAGTTGATAGAAAATAATTTTATAGATTATGTTATAGGCAACGATGAAAAACTTGATTTGTGTAAGTGTTTAAAGTCCGGTCAGAAATGTTCTGTTTCTGATATTATGCACCTTGACAAATTTCATTATGTTCATTTAGCAGATACATCAAAAACAAGGGCTAGTTTAAAAATTCAGGACGGATGCGATAATCGTTGTTCTTACTGTATAATTCCGTTTGCGCGCGGTAAAAGCCGCAGTGCTGATAAAGATTTTATTATTTCCCAGATAAAAGATTTTGAAGATCACGGGTTTAAAGAGGTAGTATTCACCGGTATTCATATCGGTTTGTGGGGCAAAGAGCGGAATAAAACTTTGTTGGATTTATTGAAAGCTGTTGAATGTGAAACAAATATTCCGCGTTACAGACTGGGTTCCCTGTATCCTAACGAAATTGATAATGAACTGCTGGAATTTTTGTGTAAATCCGAAAAATTTTGTCCGCATTTTCATCTTTCTTTGCAATCTGCCTGTGATAAAACTTTAACCGCGATGAACAGACATTATACTGTAGAAGATTATTTAGCTTTAATTGATAAAATAAATGAGAAATTTGAACTGCCGTTTATCGGAAGTGATATAATCGCAGGATTTGCCGGAGAAACAGAAGAAGATTTTGAAATAACAAAAGCAAATCTCATAAAGTCAGGGCTTTCCCAAATACATACCTTTCCTTATTCTATAAGAAAAGGTACAGTCGGAGCCTCGGCTGAAAATCAGGTTAGTGAAGATGAAAAAAATCGCCGTACAGAAATAATAAAGGAAATATCAAAAGAAAAATATTTATCCTTTGTAAATAGAAATATAGGACAGGTTCAGGAAATTCTTATTGAAAAGCATCCTGATAAAAAGACAGGAATGCTAAAAGGTATTACAAGAAATTATCTCACAGTAATATTGAATTCTGACGATTTAAGTTTGACAAACACACTGCAAACGGTTAAATTAAAAAAATGTTTCGAGGGCAAAATATACGCGGAATTATAGAACTTATTTTAATAATATCAAGGTTTGCGTGTTTTCGACATTCTGAGGGGTGAATACTCCGAAGAACCTCGTGTAAGAAGAGATCCTTCGGATTTCATCCTCAGGATGACAACTTATTATATTGCGGCGGTTCACTTTGTATGGATGACGCCTTATTACACCGCGACATCTTGTCTGCCAGTCATTGCTGTACATGTCAAGTAATTAGTTACATGACCCATGTTATGAGTATCAATCGTCAATATAGATAAGTTATGTAATTTTATATGTTCACTTTTTCTTTTTTGTTGCGAAGAAAAAAGAAAAAGTGAACCGAAAAAGAAAAACACGCGATAGCATTCTGCGCTGCCTGACGGCATCGCTTTGATTAAATGGATGTTCGTTTTGTTCGCTTCGCTCACAAAATTTTTTAGGTTTTGCTATTGTGCTGACGCACACGCAAAACTGCGTTCTGTTACTCACGTATGTGAGTCAGGCGAACGTGC
>CALUUU010000172.1 GCA_944324035.1 Candidatus Gastranaerophilales bacterium | reverse complement strand
CTGCACGCCAATTCCGACAGCTTCGGGAGGGGTGTCAGTTGTTGAAACTTTTTTTTTTGTTTTTTCGTTTGTAAGAATTAACTTGTCCGCCAAAAAAGAGTATTTATCAGCTTTTTCTTTCTGCACAAATGCATATTCAATCTCTATCCCGGCATCAATCGCTTCTTTAAGCGGCTTAAAACCTTCCAGAAGAAACTTGTTTTCGCTGTCACGATATTTCTTCTGCTGCAATTTTACGGTTTCTTTCACAAGTTGATTATTTACCGACGTAATTTCCTGCATTAAATCACCTCAAAATCTTTAAGCCATTGTTTTTCCTGTTCGTTCAAGAGAGCATAATCAATGAGTTTTTTTTCATAATTCATATGCACAAAAGAATGAATTTTTCCGCCCTTACAGTAGCAGGAATTTTCAAGCCGCACGCCAAAAAAGTCTTTATTATAAAGTCCGGGTTCAATGGTAAAACACATATTCTCTTCTATATTGACCTTTGCAAGTTCGTTGCAGCTCAAATTCGGCGGATATTCATGAACACTCACCCCTATACCGTGCCCCAAGCCATGATTAAAAACAAAACCATCTATTTTATTTTCATCAAAAATTTTTCTAGCTTTAGCGTCAATATCAAACCCGGTTGCCGGTGAAGAATTAAACGAGTTCAAGAAAACTTTCAACACAGTCGTATAAACTTGACGCTGAAGTGCAGTCGGGGTGCCTTTTACAAAAACTCTTGTTATATCAGTTGCGAGCCCGCCTTCATAATATGCCCCGCAATCTATCAGAACAAGACTGCCGTCAGTGAGGATTTCATCTTTTGAACATTTTGAATAATGAGCAAGTGCAGAATTTTTATCTTTTGCAACGATAGATTTGAAGCTCAATCCTTTTGCGCCAAAGCGTATAAATTCTTTTTCAAGCTGCTCTGCAATATCCCATTCAGAAATATTATCGTTATTTTCAATAAAATCTCTTATTGCACGGACTGCCATATCTGTCTTTTTGAATGATTCAATATAGTGATTAATTTCTTCATCAGTTTTAACCGCTTTCATCCACATAACAGGAGATTTATCAAAATATGCAGCTTTATTTCCGACAAGTTGAAAATCACGTCCGTTAATAGTTGATTTATCAACATAAATATTGCCTTCAATTTTTGAAATAGCAGATTTGTATTCCTCAAACTCATTTCGGGAAAATAGCCGCGCCTCATCTGATGTAATAAGAGCTCTTTTCATTATTTTGCTTGAATAAGGCGTAGTAAAATCCCGCAAATTAAAAAGATATGATACCTCTTCCAAATTTGTTACTAAAATTGCATCATTTGAGCCTATCTTTGAGCGTAAAATTTGAATTTTTTCGTCACTGCTTTTGCCTGTATACAGAGCTTCAACAATATGTTCTTCAGGTTCATCAAAAGGCTTTTCTACAGGGTCAAAATCAAGCAGTTTCACATTAAAATATTTCAGGAATTCCTCAATTCTTCTTTGAGAGTTTTTTGAAGAAATGACACCGAGAACAGATTTTTCAGGAAAAAGTTTCTTCATCACAGAGAGCATTGTTTCACCGGTTTGGAGTTTTACAACATCAACTAGAGCATGATTAACTTCGTTATCAGCCTGAATATGATATCTTCCGTCAACAAAAAGAAAAATCTTATCAGCAGTTACAACTGCATCTCCGGTAGAGCCGGAAAATCCTGTTAAAATATATCTTGAATTTTCTTCCAAACGGTTGTACTCCACCAAAAATTCATTAGTGGAGTTAACCAATAAAGCGTCAAGATTATTATCGTGTAAAAAAGTTCTGATAGACTCAATCATTAATTTTTGCCTGTTAATAAAATCAAGTGCCAGCCGAATTGGGTTTCAACAGGCTGTGACATTTCACCAACTTCAAGAGAAAAAGCGGCATCTTCAAACGGTTTAACCATCATACCTTTGCCGAAGAATCCTAAATCTCCGCCGGCAGCCCCGGAAGGACACAGAGAGTATTCTGCTGCAGCATCAGCAAAATCTTTACCGCCCTTAATTTCATCATATAATTTCTTAGCCTCTTCTTCTGTTTTTACAAGAATGTGGCTTGCACGAACTTCAGTTGTCATAAATTACTCCTTTTAATATTGTTCCTGCAAAATTATATCACAAAAAATCATATACAAAGCAAAAACCTTGTCCATGGAGGTGAACAAGGCGATATATCAAACGTGAAAACCATTAAGAAGATTTGTGCTGTTTTTTAAAGAGCAAGCTCATCATATTTTCAACCAAACCCGCTCAAAGAAAAATCTTGTCGCAACCCCGAAAAAAGTGCTTGGATATGATAAGCTTGTATATATACTATAACGCTTTTTTCACCCTTTTTCACCCCTCCGGAGAATGGATTTTTAAGAAGTTTTTCTAATTCTTTAGAGTTAATATCTGATGGTAAAAATTGTATTACGTGTACGTTCGCCAGACTCACTTGGTGAGTAATGTTATCTCATCCTGAGCGAATGCGAAGGCTCTCTTATTACATGAGATTCTTCGGGCTAAAGCCCTCAGAATGACGCAAAATCTCATTCTTCGCAGGTGAATGACATAAGCGGTGGGATTTATGCCATAAATAAGATTAGAATTTAGTAAACCTTAGCAGCGCTTAACGATTTATAAGTTCAAAATCAAATAAGTTGCCCAAAGAAAATTCCCGTGATATAATCAGGCTATGAAACATATATTTGAACAAAGAGTATTTTATGCAGACACTGATTGCTATGGTGTAGTATGGCACGGTGCATATTTAAGATGGCTTGAACGCGGAAGGGTGGAACTTTGTGAAATGTTCGGGCATAATCTTGCACAGTTGAAAAAACAAGATATACTTTTACCTGTGGTAAATTTAAATATAAGATATAAAATGTCTGCAAAATTAAATGACGAAATTGTTATAGAAACGGAAATTTCAAAATTTAACGGTTTTACAGTGACGTTTAAGCAGTACATTAAATCAAAATTTACGGGTAAGACTTATATAGAAGCTGATGTTGATGTTGTTGCAATATCTGATTCAACAGGGAAACTTCACAGAAGAATGCCTGAAGCTTTGGCGCAGCCATTTGAGGAGGCTTTGGGATGTCTCCAACCCGTTTAAATAAATATATAGCCTCGTCCGGATTATGTTCCCGCAGAAAAGCCGATGAACTGATTGAGCAGGGCTGTGTTATGGTAAACGGTAAAAAGGTTACGGAACTTGGCTACCAGGTTAAGGAAAAAGATAAGGTTTTTGTAAACCAGAAGCTGATTCATCCTGTGAAACATCAGTACTACCGTTTTTATAAACCGGCAGGTTATATTACAACTGCTGACGATGAAAAAGGGCGGAAAACAATTTATGATCTTTTGCCGGAATCTTTATACGGGCTAAAACCTGTGGGCAGACTGGATAAAGATTCAACCGGACTTTTAATATTAACTAATGACGGAGATTTGATACAGGAGCTGACTCATCCTTCCGTTAAAGTTCCTAAAGTTTATCTTGTGCAGGTAGGCGGTCTGCTTCATCCTCATCAATTGGAAACTCTGGCTAAAGGGGTTGAAATTGAGCCCGGGAAAATAGCATATGCAGATATTGAAGTTCTGGAAGCTGACAATAATCATACTATGATGCAGATAACACTTTATCAGGGATTGAATAGGCAGATTCGTAAAATGTTTGAATATATAGGTTATGAAGTAAAATCTTTAAAGCGTATTC
>CALUUU010000171.1 GCA_944324035.1 Candidatus Gastranaerophilales bacterium | reverse complement strand
TTCGCAATAAAAAAGAAAAAGTGAACAATAAATTACATAACTTATCTATATTGACGATTGATGCACATAACTTTGGGTATGTAACTAATTACTTGACATGTACAATGCGAAACATTGTATATAAGTCCATAAAAAAAAGCCGTCTTTTTAAAGAACGGCTACCAGACTTGGGGAGGAGGTATGAAAAACATAGAGTTTCTCATATCTTATATATAAATTTACGGTTTATATTTTTTAAATCTTTAGTTTTCAGGCTGAATATCATCTGTTTGATGTAGATTACACTTCAAATAATTTTCTGAGTCTTTGCATTATATCGTCTTCATCAAGTTCTCTGCTTTCCTTATTCAAATCAATTGCCATTTGATAATAATTAGCAGCATCATTAATGAATCCCATTTCCTGACTTGCACGGCCTGCATTAAAATATGCAAGGGTATAATTCGGATCTAACGAAATTGCTTCCTCAAAATATTCCAACGCTTCTTCTGCGTCATAAAGCCCGTCAAGATATAAAATGCCAAGATTATTCTGTGCATAGGCGTTTTCCGGATTAAGCTCAATTGCTTTATGATAAGCAACAAGAGCCTCTTCTACGTAATCCTTTTCGTAAAGCGCAATTCCGGCTTTTGAATATGCACGATAGTTATCAGGCTCAACTAATATTGCATCACAGTATGCCTTAATAGCTTTATCCAGATCATATTCCGCCATATGGGTATCACCAAGCGCTATATACAAATCATAATTTTCAGGATTTAAAATAATACCTGCCTGATATGTTGCAACTGCAGCTTCAATATTTCCTTTTTGCTCAGCATAAATTGCGCCTAATGCCTGACAAACAATAGAAGTCCATTCGTTATCAGGATTCAGTGCAATTGCTTTTTGGTAATGTTCAATTGCATCATCATACAAATGAGCCCTTGAATACGCATATGCCAAAGAATTATTATAATACGGATTTTCATTATCACGTTCAAGAGCAAGTTTGAATGCACTTATCGAATTTATTTTATCTTCTCTTCTCAAATATAAATGCCCTAGTTCATAGTAAATTGCCGCGGTATCAGTATCAAATTCAAGAAGCTTTTCATAGCATTCAATTGTTTCCGTAGTATTATCCGGGAAATATGTCTGCAAAACAGTAGCAAGCTTAACCAGAACATCACGATTCAGCGGGTTAGATTCCAAAACTTTTCGATAACAATCCGCACATAAATCAATGTGATTATTTTTTAATGCTAAATCACCCATTTTATTATAAAAGAACTGACCGTGATTTGTTTTAACAACAGCTTGTCTGTATAAATTTTCAGCTTTATCAAACATCTTGAATTTTTCAAGAAAATTACCTACAGTGTTGTATGTAAAGACAGAAAAATCATCAGACATCCTTTTATAAAACATTTTTAAACAAGGTCTGTCCCAGGCAAGCATAATACTTCCGGATAGGAAATAATATAAAAACCTTATATAATCGTTTGCGGTTCCCTCTGTTGAATTTATTTTCTGCAAAATTGCCTGCGACATGACAAGTCTTGGCCGTGCAGATTTTAATTTTCCTGTCTTAATTGCAGACTTAAATTCTTCTGCCGCCTCCGGATAGTTTTCTGCCATCTGCATAAAAAATCCTGCATAAAGATGGGCATTCATATTATCAGGCGCGAGTGATACCGCGGTTTTACACTGATCAATTGCGGCATGAATACTTATCTGGCCTTGTTCCCACATCAGTGTTGCAAGACGATAATAAGTTTCCGGGATTGTCGGGTCATATTTTACCGCATCTATATAATGATTTATTGCATCCTGCAAATCAGCATTGTCTTTTCTTATAAGATATTTTTCATGATAAACCCTTGCCTGTTCAAGGAATTTACGTGCTTTTTCTGTTTTTTCACTGCTGTTTGATTGTGCAGGGTGTACTAAAATTTGTTCTGACATTTGTGAGCTCCAAATAAAATGTGTATGGACATTTGTTCGACAAGACATAAATTAAACTTTATTTATTTCACAAAATATCCTCTAAATGTATTAGATGTGCGGGGGATTTTTTGTAACATTTTTTTAATATGAGGCAATTACAGGCCTAAATTTTCCTTTATATAAATACAGGGGAATAAAGAAATTTAAGGGGTTATTAATTTGGATAGCTTAAGTTTTGACAGAAGCATCAAACGGCTTAGTGCAGAGTTGAATAAATCATACTTTTCACCTTCATTTTGTGTGCTTACAACATCACCTGCAGCGCGTCAATATTCAAATTACCAGCCTCTGCTTAATTTTACCTCAAACTACGGCAATATAAGTAATCTTGGCATAACAACATTTGACAGCAATATGTATTTTAATAACTTCGGCTTATCTTATATGCCCTATACTGCCCCAATGATGGATTTTTGTTCTTTCATGCCGGATTTTTCAAACTTTTTTATTCCGACATTTACAATCCCATCATTTACGCTCCCTAAACTGAATTTTTCGAAACTCACAAACAATAAAAAGTCAAACTTTGATTTTTCACATTATAAATTTGACACGTCGGTGAAATTCAAATCTTTAAAAGAGGCAGGATACAACAAAAAATTAGCCCAAAAACTGGCAAAAGATGTAGCAGAACATGCTGAAAGCAGCCCGACAGGCTACTGCGCAAGATATGTAAGCAATGCCATGGAGCGCCTGGGTATAGTCGGAAAACGCGGAGATGCCTGGGAACTCCGGGATAGTTTAAGAAATAATCCGCATTTTAAGGAAGTTGACATCAGGAGTATCAATGTAAAAAATCTCCCGGCCGGATGTGTTCTGGTATATCAGCGCGGAGCTGCCGGCTATAGTTCAAAATACGGGCATGTCGAAATTACTCTTGGCAACGGCAAAGCTGCCAGCGATTTTATAAATAATAATATAAAAACATCATCAAATATGAGCGTCTTTGTTCCGGTTAGTGCATAAATATCCGATCAAGACATTCATCAACCGACTTTTCAAGGTCAGAAAGGGTTCCGTTGTTAAATATTATATCATCACATAAAAGTTTTTTTTCATCCTGCGGCATCTGCGCCTCCATCCTGGCAGCAGCATACTCAGGAGAATAATTATTCCTCAAAATTAATCTCTCTTTTCGTGTGAAATCATCCGTATAAATAAGAACGGCTTTATCAAATATATCTCTCATATCAGACTCAAATAAAAGCGGAATTCCGACAAAAACGGCTCTTTCGCTTTTATTTTGCTCAAAAAATTCCAAAATTTTATTTTTTATTGCCGGATGCATTATATTTTCAAGTTTCTTCTTTAATTCCGGGGCTGAAAAAACAATTCTGCCTAATTGACCGCGATTTACAAGCCCGTCAGAATTTAAAATATCATAACCTTTAAAAACTTCTTTTATTTCAGGCATGGTATCAAGTAATATATGAGCAGCATCATCGGTATCAAATACTTTATACCCTTTTTTCTCAAGAATACCCTGTACTGTTGATTTTCCGGAAGCAATATTACCGGTAAGAGCAATTTTTATCATGATTTTTTTGCCAATCTGTTTAAGAAGTTTCTTAATTCTTTTATCTGAGCAGGCTTTATAGGTTTAAACTCACCGCGCTTTAATCCGGTAAGCTGAATTGTCGCATGCTGAATACGCTTTAAAGATTTTACTTCATAACCTATATATTCAAACATTTTACGAATCTGCCTGTTCAATCCCTGATAAAGTGTTATCTGCATCATAGTATGATTATTGTCAGCTTCCAGAACTTCAATATCTGCATATG
>CALUUU010000170.1 GCA_944324035.1 Candidatus Gastranaerophilales bacterium | reverse complement strand
ATACACTGACTTTACCTTTGCTTGGCGGATTAATTCTTTTAGGAGCCGGTTATTTGTGTACAGTAAATTTTAAAAGGAAAGCCAGAAAAGCGGCTGTACTTTCTGTTAATACTGAAGAACTTTCTTTTTCTGTTGACGGCAAATTGTATTATTTCAGTGACTTGATGCCCGAGTTTGATATGGCAGTGTCAGGTAATACAAGATTTTTGTACTGGTATGATTTAACCTTGTATTTAAAAGACGGCTCAGCGCTTAAATTTACACTGCCGCAATCCATCGGTATTTCTTTTACTAAGAACTATTTGAAAAAATATTCAAAACCTTCTGCTTCTATGAAATTATGCGGAATACAATTCTAAACTTTTTATGATATACTCAAAGTATACAGTAAGGAGTATAGATGTACGAATTCCCTTTTGAGCTGGATGATTTTCAAAAAGAAGCGTGTGATTATATCACAGATGGTAAAAGTGTGGTTGTTTGTGCCCCTACTGGTGCTGGCAAAACGGTAATAGCCCAGCACGCAATTCACCTTGCGCTCGAAAATGGAGACAGGATTTTCTACACTACTCCTCTAAAGGCTCTTTCAAATCAGAAGTACTATGATTTTTCAGAGAAATACGGTTCTGATAAAGTCGGTCTTTTAACCGGCGATACTTCTATTAACCGCTCAGCACAGATTGTCGTTATGACGACAGAAGTTTTCAGAAATATGCTGTACGGAACAAATTTCGGTTCTCTTGCAGATAATTTAAATGGTGTAAAATATGTTGTATTAGACGAAGTTCACTATATGAATGATGAGGACCGGGGAACCGTTTGGGAAGAAAGTATAATATACTGTCCGACGAATATTCAGATAATTGCACTTTCTGCAACTGTGGCGAACGCGGATGAGCTTACGGCCTGGATAAATACGGTGCATTCGGAAACAAAACTTGTCAATACTGATTTTCGCCCGGTGCCGTTGAAATTTTTCTATTTTGACAGTTCTCAGCCGGATAAAATTTTGCCGCTTTTTACTCCTACCGGGCAATTAAACAAAAAAATCAAGCCGGAAAAGAAAATTTGGGGGCCAAAAAGAAAAAAACAAAAATCTCATGTAAAAGATATCGTAAATAATCTTTATCAACAAGATATGCTGCCGGCCATATATTTTACGTTTTCACGAAAAAAATGTGACGAACAGATGGAGCAATGTGCAAATCTGGAACTTGTAACACGAGGCGAGCAGGCTCAAATAAAGCAGTTTATAGATGAATATATTGCTGAAAATCCGCACCTATATAATAACAAGCATATTGATTACCTGCTTCAGGGTGTTGCGTCACATCATGCCGGATTATTGCCTGCTTGGAAAAATCTGGTTGAAAAACTCTTTCAAAAAGGGTTAATCAAAGTAGTTTTTGCAACGGAAACCCTGGCTGCCGGAATAAACATGCCTGCCCGTACTACTGTTATAAGTTCTACAAGTAAAAGAACGGATTCGGGTCACAGAATGCTCACTGCAAGCGAATTTTTGCAGATGTCAGGACGCGCAGGACGGCGCGGCATGGATGAAATAGGATATGTTGTTATTGTAGGAACAATGTTTCAGACTCCTGAAGAAGTCGCACAGCTTGTCTTAAGCGATGCAAATCCTCTTGAAAGCCGTTTCGCTCCAAGTTATTCTATGGTTTTGAATTTGCTTCAGAGATTTTCGCTTGATGAAGCTAAAGAGCTTATTTTAAAAAGTTTCGGGTACTTTTCATCAGGTTCGCGTTTAAAACCGCTGCTTGCCCTGCAGGCAAGTTATAATGCTGAAATTAAAGAACGTGAATTTGTCTGTCCGTTTAAGCACAGTGATGAAGATTTGCATGAGTATGACAAATTACGCCATATATATGTTCAAAACCGCCAGACTTACAAGAAAATATGTAAACAGGAACGCTCAAAGAATCGCCCCCTCTCCCCTGAGGCCATTCAATTCGGCCGAAAAACAAAAGATATGCTTGCCCAAATGCACAAGTTTCAATGTGATAACTGCAAATTATACAAAAAACACTCCAAAAACATTGAAGTTATTGAACGTATCAGGGTAAGGCAAAATAAACTTGAAAAAGAAATTGAACGGCAAAGGGATATTTTCTGGAACAAATTTCTGGCGCACAGGAGTGTATTAAAAGAGTTTGGATATATAATTGATGATTATCCTACTGAAAAAGGTATAATGACTGCCCAGATACGCTCGGAAAATGAATTATTTATTGCAGAGATAATTAATTCTCACATCCTGGAAAATCTGACACCGTCGCAGCTTGCGGCTGTAATTTGTGCAATTACAACCGAGGATTTAAGAATTGATATCCCGTATATTCCATTTTCTGAACCTGTCAGAAAATCTTTGAACCTTATTAGAAATATAAGAAGAAAAGTTGAAAAAGTTCAAAATTCTTACCTTGTGGAAGCTCCTTGCTACATTAACCCGTATTTTAGCTCCCTTATTGAACTTTGGGTTGAAGGCTCGGAATGGGAAAATATTACTGAACAGATAGATATGGGTGAAGGTGATATTGTGCGGGCATTTAAGCGTGTTGTGGATATTTTGAGGCAGTTCACAACGATTTCTAATGTTCCGGAAGCACTTGTTTTCACGGCACGTGAAGCAATTGATAAAATTCAAAGAGAACCGGTTAATATAGATTAAGCATAGCATATAATTATGTTAATTTATATTAAGATAAAGTGTTAAAAATACCTTATTTAGTTTTGTGAAGTCCTTGGTATGAGAGGACTTGAAGTATTTGTAAATTTATGTTACAATAGTAGTAGGAAGTTCCTGAATGGTTATTTTAGGTTTCCGATGAGTGTTATTCCCCACCCCACTCTAAAATAAAAAAGGTATCCGGTTACTAAAATCAGAAAAGGTGACGCCATGGATACTCTTGATCTCTACAACGGGAATACCGGTAAAACAACTGCGTTAGTGCTTAATATTGCAGCCATAGGAGCTCTATTTGTTTGTCTGCACTTAATGCACAATACTCCGATTTTTGCGGAAGACTTAAAACTTGCCCACACTATAGCCCCGACAGTTAATATTGATACAGGAGAAAAATACAAGAAATTTCTAAATGAAATTTCTCCGGAAGAAAGAGGCAGGCAATTTGATGAAGAGATTCGGCAGAAATATCCTAATTCACTGATTAGAACGGTAACCAGCGGGGTAAAGCATGTCAAAATGACAAAATACTATGACGGCAAGCCAGTAAGGATTAATCTAGTCGAAATTGACAGAAAACTTGCCGAAAATTTTGAGATTAAACCGGCTTTGTCATCCACATCATCCAATTTGAAAAACAGAAGAACAATTACAACAATCGCCCAAAATACAAATTCAATCGTAGCTTTAAACGGTACATTTTTTAAACCCCAGACGGGTGTTCCCCTCGGAACTTTAATGATTGACGGAAAAATGTACACCGGCCCTATTTATGACAGGGTAGCAATGGGAATTACAGATAACGGATTTACTATGGCTCGTGTGCAGCTTGATGCCACAATAAAATCAGGTAAAAATGTTATAAGAATAGACAACATTAATCAGCCGAGAATGTTATCAACGCATGTTATTGCATACACAAGAGAGTGGGGAGCAAAAGCTCCGGCTTCTCCTAAATACGGCACACAGCTTGCAATAAGCGGAAATAAAATTCTAAAGGCATCTGCAAACCCTCTTGAAATTCCGCAGGACGGATACGTCATTGTCGGCCCAAAAGTACAATTAAGCAAACTATTC
>CALUUU010000169.1 GCA_944324035.1 Candidatus Gastranaerophilales bacterium | reverse complement strand
GGTTTTTTAATACCGAACAATTGAAGTATGGTTGGAGCAATATTGCATAAAGCGCCGTCATCTTTTAATTCGATATCTTTTGGAGCATTTATAAGAACAAACGGAACTTTATTTGTTGTGTGTGCCGTTTGCGGTTTGCCGGACTCTGCATTAACCATGACTTCTGAATTTCCGTGATCAGCCGTCAGAAGCATAATTATATCATTTTTTACACACGCATCGGCGATTTTCCCTACACACTCATCTACAACATGGCATGCTTTTGTTGCCGCATCAATTACACCGGTGTGTCCTACCATATCCGGATTTGCAAAGTTAACCAGAATAAATTGATATTCAGGTTTTTCAATTGCATCTAATACATTTTTACATACTTCAACAGCGCTCATTTCCGGCTGCAAATCGTAAGTCGCAACTTTCGGTGACGGAACAAGCACTCTGGTTTCGTGCGGCTGAGGTTCATCAATACCGCCGTTAAAGAAGAATGTTACGTGAGCATATTTTTCAGTTTCTGCGGTTCTGAACTGGTGTATGCCGTTTGCTTCCAATACATCTCCAAGTATATTTACCAAATGTTCTTTCGGAAATGCTACAGGGAACGTGAAATCCTCATTGTAGCTCGTCATTGTGATGTAGCAGATATTTTTAAGAACTTTTTTCCTTTCAAACCCGTCAAAGTCAGCAAAGTTAATTGCTTTTGTAATTTCTCTTGCTCTGTCAGGGCGGAAGTTGATAAAGATAATAGCATCGTTATCGTGAATTCTGCTTTCTTCTCCGCCAATAACAGTCGGGAGTACAAATTCATCATTGTCCCCTCTTGCATAAGATGCTTTTACTCCTTCGCAGGCAGAAGAAGCTTTTTCGCCTTCACCAAAGAGAAGTGCATTATAACCTTTTTCTACTCTGTCCCAGCGGTTATCTCTGTCCATAATATAGTATCTGCCAATTACAGTTGCAACCGGAGGAAGGTTATATTTCTTAAGTTCCTCTTCAACTTTTTCAAGATATGTGCATGCACTCTGAGGCGGAGTGTCACGCCCGTCAAGAAACGCATGAACGTAAACTTTTTTAAGCCCTTCATCTGCAGCAAGTTTTATTAATGCAAGCAAGTGGTCAAGTGACGAATGAACACCGCCTGTTGAAACAAGACCATATATATGGAGCGCGGAATTATTTTTCTTTGCATGGTTAATTGCCATAAGAAATCTTTCATTCTTAAAGAATGAACCGTCTTTTATTGCATTGTTAATTCTTGATAAATCCTGGTATACAATTCTTCCTGCGCCAAGGTTAAGGTGTCCGACTTCGCTGTTGCCCATCTGCCCTGCAGGAAGACCAACATATTCTCCGTCAGCGTGGATTGAAATTGTCGGATATTCTTTTTCTAATTTGTCAACGTGTACCGGATGAGCAAGTTTTGTTGCATCATATTCAGGGTGATTTTTACTAATTCCCCAGCCGTCCATAATACACAGTAATACTCTCTTTGTCATAATAAAATCCCCTATTTATATTCGTACTATGGCACAATTATATATAGGACATAAAATAATTACAAGAGGGATGTTTTGTGTTATTATTTTAAATTTTCCGGTGTAATTTGCATATAAATCCTAATAAAAAGACCGCTTTTTAAGCGGTCTTTTTATGCCTGAAACATTTTGAAGTTTCTCTCTACGTTTTTGTCTATTACGGATTTAATTGAATCATATTCTGTCTGAAGTGAATTGTGTTCTGTATCAATATTTTTTAATTCAATATCATATTGTTTGTCTTTTGCTTCAATTTTATTCATTTCTCTGTTGTATTTTGCTTCTGCAAGTGTAACATCAACATCTGCGGTGCTTTCTTTAATATTGCTGCAGTTTGAATACATTGTAGAAACCCAGGTGTTTGATTTATCAACCTGTTCCATATGTACAAGCCCGCTTTCAAATGCAAATTGTAACCACTCAGAGCTATCTTTAAGGTTTGTAGGAATTTCTTTATAGCCTTTCTGCATTCTTTCGTAGAGGTTTTGATACCATTGTGCTTTAGCGTCCGCATTTTCATCCGGATTATTTTCATCAATCCATGTGTAAGTAGGTTCTCCGTAATGCTCCAGCATACAGTCTATCAAAAATGCATCTTTAATTGCTTGATAGCTTACCGGAACTGGTTCTGTCCTGTCGCCTATAGTTATCATTGTTACCGGAGTTGTAGTTGTCGGGTAAGTATAAGGATTATAGTGTGTTTTATCAACATCAGTCGTTGTTTCTGTGTATGTTATTTCATTCCCGTCAGCATCTGTATATTTATATTCATAATCTAAAGATGGATTCATGTGGTTTTCTGAGAGTACCCAGCTCGGATCATCAAGATAAGCATAGTAATCTTCTGAAATTGCATATCCGTTTGTTTCTCCGTAGATAAATATAGCAAGGTTTCTTGCAGCTTCTTTGTATGCTTCATATTTCGCATAAGCGTCAGTACCTGCAGTATCTCTGAAGATTGCTTCATCCAGGTTCGTATAAGCATTGTTTTTAAAGTATTCGTACATTTGCAATAATGCATCTTGAACATCTTCTCGTTCAACTAGAGTACTTGTTTCAATGAGGCAGGTATCATTAGATATAACAACCTCTTCAAGCTCTTTGTCGGTGTAGTTATCCTTTTGACTTTCTGTAACATATTTAACATATGAATCGGCTATGCCGTCTTGGTCTGTATCTATATAAGCATCATGGTCGTCGATACTACCTTCGTACATATATAATTTTTCATATGAATAATTTTGGTTGTCCATGTTGATTTTCTTAACTGCAGTTGTATCTGCGTACGGTGTAGGATAGACCCATATCGTATCGCTGCCGCCGTTAATAGAAATTTCTTCTCCATTTACACCCTCTGGAATTTCATGATCAGAAATATATACAGTCGAAGTATCAAGAGTGCTGTCTATATAATCTACAATATTACCGTCAGCATCGATTTTGGCATATCCGTATGTCTTGTTGGTTGTTTCATAAGTTTTAGCATTAGAGCCAATGAGTGTAGGATCAGAAAAATTATATAGATATTTAATGGCATCAATAAAGGTATCTCCAATATCTTTGTTATATTTGAGTATGTCATCATCGAATTCTGCTGTGTCAGCACCGGTTATATCAATACCCAGCCCCTCCATGAATTTTCTCATGGTCTCACGGTAGTTAGTTATGTTGCTATCGCTTAATGCCGAGGTTTGTAATTCATTGTAGAAAGTTTCAAAGTTTTTACCATCTACCTTGAGATAAAAATCTTGCTTTTTATTATTGGCATCGTAATATGTTATTGGATTTTCACCATCAAAAAAGCTGGTCATGTCTTCTTTAATGCTTGTTTCATATGCTTCTTTAGCCAATCTGTATTCGTTGACAAGTTCATTATAGGTAGCATATTCTGCAGAGTTTAGTGATTCCTCATATCCATAGTGTTCAATACCATCAACATCGGTTTTCCCTTCATATATAGCCTGCATCTCGCCCATTGTTACGCCAAGATCCTGCCATACCCCGAAATCATCATAATATCCGACAGTATCAAGTTTGTTTTCTTCAAAATAAGTGGTATCTTTAGTCAAACCATACATACCAAGAAACTCTTCAAGATTTCCTGATTTTTCAAAGTTTGCAGCGTCTGTTGCAGAAACTAATAATTCGCCGGCATTATTTACAATGCCATACTGGTCATTGTATGAACTGTATGCTGTCAAAGAATTAAATGTTAAATTCTGATACTGCTCATTGCCTACAGTATCGTAGTTAGTAAACATTAATTGGGTCTGATTTAAGGCAGCAATATATTCATCACTGACTTTTGCAC
>CALUUU010000168.1 GCA_944324035.1 Candidatus Gastranaerophilales bacterium | reverse complement strand
ATGTAAGGAAAAATTAGATAAAAATGAGTAAACTTTGTAACAATTTTTGTCATCGAATTACGTAACATATACAATTCTGAGGCTGAAAGCCGAAGAATCTCATGCAAAAAGAGCTCCTTCGCTGCGCTTAGGATGACAAAACTTAATTTTTCTGTTTTATAACTCCCCATCCCAGCCTTCCCCAAGTCGGGGAAGGAGTTTATGGACTACCGATAACTTGTGGGTTATGTATGGGGTATCCTTACAAAGCGAACCGCCGCAACGAAGTGAGGACTAGTGAGCCCAATTGTCATCCTGAGCGGGAGCGAAGGATCTCTTTTAATATGAGATTCTTCTGTCTATAGCCATCAGAATAACGTTAGCGCTGTGTTATGCTTAGCTGTGCTGAAATACTTCGTTTTTACTTAGTTTAAATTCTTCTACTGTTGAATAATCGACAGGAAGTATAAACACAATCTTGTCTGATGTTGCTTTTTTATCGGCTTGCATTGCTTTGAGAAGTTTTTCTTCTTTTAAATCCGGAATTTTCTTAAAATCGAATTTCCTTAAAATATCTTCTGCAAAAAATCTGTAGTTCTTATCTATAAGTCCGCGTTTTTCAGCCAGATTGAACGCGAATAATATTCCTTTAACTACTGCTTCCCCGTGGGTATATTTTTTGTATTTGGTAACTTTTTCAACTGCGTGCCCATAGGTATGACCGAAATTAAGTATTTTTCTTAAACCGTTTTCCTGCTCATCCTGCTCAACTACTGCGATTTTTAATTTTATACAGATTTCTATAAGTTTGTTAAGAATACTTATATCTTTAGAAAGAATTCTGTCGGTATTTTCGGCAATAAAATTCGTAAGGTTTAACTCTTCTTTGCACTTGCAGCTTTTTTCGATAAATATGTATTTCACGACTTCGCCAAGTCCTGATTTATACTGCCTTTCATCAAGTGTTTTAAGGAAGTTAGTGTTAATAAAAACTACCTTCGGCTGGTAAAAACTTCCGACAAGATTTTTGCCAAAATCCGTATCAATTGCCACCTTTCCGCCGACAGAACTGTCTGTGCATGCCAGAAGTGTTGTGGGAACCTGTATAAAATCTATTCCGCGCATATAAGTTGAAGCCGCAAACCCCGCCAAATCCCCGACAACTCCGCCGCCTATTGCAATAATTGCATCCTGCCTGGTTAAACCAATTTTGAGTGCGCGTTCAAGAATTTTTTTATAGTTTTTAAAATTCTTTTCCTTTTCGCCGTCTTTTAATACGAAAATTTCGTCACTGTTAAAGCCCAGAGTTTTGCCATATAATTTATTAACTTTTTCAGAAATAACAACAAGAAATTTAGTTCCTCTTAAGGCTGATAATATTTTCGGTTTTAATTCTGAAATCGGCGAATTTTCGATATATATAGAATAACTTTTTTCATTTGAGGGAATCTTGACATTTAAAGTATTCATTTTATGACTCCCTTAATTTCCAAAGCTGCTTTCTGAGGCGTTTTGCCGTCTGTAACAATCATAAAATCCGCTTTTTTATAATTTACTTCACGTTTTTTCATTATCTCGTCAATCCGTTCAACAGAAAAATTTTTACGCAAAAGCGGTCTGTGAAATTCGTTTTTAATTCTGTTATATATTTCTTGCGCAGAAGCTTTAAGATAAATTACCGTGCAGTTTTTTAACAAAAGTTTTCGGTTTTCTTCGTTTTCAAAAGCCCCGCCGCCAAGTGCAATAATCTGGTCTGTATTATTTGAAAATTTTCTGATTTTTTCGTTTTCAAGCGCCCGGAAATGTGCTTCCCCGAATTTTAGGAATAATTCCGGAATTTTTCTGCCGGAACCTTTTTCTATTTCCTTATCAATATCAACTAATGCATAATCGGGAAGAAGTTTATGTAACTCTTCCGCAACAGTAGTTTTCCCGGATCCCATCATGCCTATCAGCGCAATATTATTTTTCATATCAATATTTTACAACAAATATTTGTTGTAAAATACGGGTATGAAGTATTTTTTATTAATTATTTTTGTTTTGATAATCTGGGCGGTTGTTGTTGAGCCAAATATTCTGGTTGTAAAAAAGATTACTATAAAAAATAAAGATTTGAGCGGGCTAAAGGTTGTTTTTGCCTCGGATTTCCATATAAAACCCTATGAGAGATACCGGCTTAGACGCATAATCAAAACTATTAATAAACAAAATCCTGATGTTATATTATTGGGCGGGGATTATGTGAACGGACATAACCCGGGGTTTACGCTTCTTCCGGAAGATATTGCCAAAGAATTGTCCAAATTAAAAGCGGATTACGGAATTTATACAGTATTGGGAAATCATGACTGCTGGCAGTGCAGGTATCGGATTACAAAAGAATTATCTGCAAACGGAATTATTGTACTTGAAAATGAAAATAAAAATACCGGAAAATTCACAATTGCCGGGGTTGAGGATATGCAGACGGCTCATCCGGATGTTAAAAAAGCTCTTGCCGGCGCGAAAGACCCTGTAATTTTACTCACGCACAGTCCTGATGTTTTTCCGGATGTTCCGGGTAATGTTGCGCTTACTCTTGCGGGACACACCCATGGAGGCCAGATTGTTCCGCCTAACGGAAAACCGATTGTAGTGCCGTCTGTTTACGGCGCAAGGTATGCTTACGGTTTTAAAAAAGAAAATAACAAACTTATATATATATCTAAAGGTTTAGGTTCAAGCACTATACCGGCAAGGTTCAACTGTTTTCCGGAAATAGTTGTTATAAATTTTGTATAATAAAAAACGGTTTCGGGTTATGAAACCGTCTAAAACGCACCCTTAAAATACAGCAGGATACGTTTTCAGATATTAGCCTTATACCAAGGCTTGAAATTAAAAATATTATTGGTTAAATTTTCAAAATTTCCGTCAAAATTTATGCACCTGTCATCTACATAAATCCATGCCGTTTCTTTTATATTGGTAATGTCTGCGATAAAGCTTTCAAGGTCATTTTCTATAACCCATTTTGAAGCCAGAAGTTTGTTTCTTGTGGTAAAAAGTTTTATTTCAAAATTTCGTGACAAATTTTTTACAAAATCTTTTGCCCCTTCTCTAACAGGAGGGATGTAGTCGTTAGAATATGAACCCTGATATTGGTTTAACACACCGTCAAGGTCTATCAAAATAGTTTTTTTATAACTTTTGTTTTCCATAGTAATTATCCCGATTGGGTTCTATTTATAGATAACCTTCACTCTAATCATAACATAAGATTCTATTTATGCAACATATAAATACGGACAAAGCAAAAATTGTATACGTAATTTTAGGAGAAATCATTACAGAACACAGACTCAAACGCGGCAAGTCACAAAGAGTTCTGGCTGATGAATACGACTTGCAAAAGTCAATGCTCAGCAGAATTGAACATGGTCTTAACGAACCTAAACTTGCTTCTATTCTTTCTATATGTGAAGCTTTGGATATAAAACCATCCGAGTTGTTTAGGGAACTTGAAAAAAGACTGCCAAAAGATTTTTCTCTAATTGAAAAGTAAATATTTTACTTTTTTGTTAAGCGCTATTTAATTTATATATAAAATAAGCGTATTGAATTTATAATTGTTCTGCCGGATTTATGCCGGCAAATTATCAGTAATACATATGATTTTTGTAAAAAAGCTTGACAATTTTCGAGTTATCATATAGAATGCGTTTATAAATCAGAATTATAACTGAAAACACAACTCTTTAGATTAAATCTTTAAGAGGAGAGTAAAAAAGAGTAAGAAAAGATTCGTACATAGTTTACTTAAGAGAAAGGTGAAAAGATTATGACAAAACGTTTCGGTTTTACTTTGGCAGAAGTATTGATTACATTAGGTATTATTGGTGTTGTAGCAGCAATGACTATGCCAACATTGTTAAACTCAACACA
>CALUUU010000167.1 GCA_944324035.1 Candidatus Gastranaerophilales bacterium | reverse complement strand
TTGTCTAGCTTATGATTAAGCCCCCCCCCCCCCGGAGAAATCAGCTATAATTGAGTTTTTCATAAGTCCTCCTTTGAGAATTACAGTATACATTATAATTTTAACATATTTTAAAAATTTTTCAAGATTGCTTTTAAGTTCAGTGTTTTACAGAACAGTCTTTGCATTCTCCGTAAAGTTCAAACTTATGACCGGTGATATTAAAGCCTGTTTCATCTGCCAATTTATTTTCCAATTCTTCCAGCGGGCAGCAGTCTATCGGAATCATTTTATGGCATTTTGTACAAATCATATAATGCTTATGGGTTTCACGTACAAGTTCATATCTGGCTCTGTTATCATTCAGTGTTGTAGCTTTATTTACAATACCGAGAGTTACAAGTTTTTCAATAATTCTGTATATTGTGGACAGCGAAATTTTTGGGATTTCTTCTTTTGCCATATTATAAATTTCTTCTGTCGTTATTGGACAATTCTGGTGTTCAAGAATTTGCAATACCTTATCTCTGTTTTTTGACGCTCTGCAACCTTCTAATTTCTGCCGCATAATTAACCCTTTCACGATTATTTTAACATAATTTTTAAAAAATATAGCAAAATAACTTGATTATTTTTATTTAAGTTGTCTAATTATAAATGCAAATGCAAATCATTTGCAATAATAAAAATTGGAGATAAAATTATGCCGATTCCGAAAATAAGTTCAATAAAAGCAGGTGCTTATGCTCTTGGAAAATATATAGATCAGCCTGCGCTTGTTCATAAGTTGTATGATGTAATGCCGGGAGTACTTACAGGGCTGGCTGCAGGATATGGAACGTATGATACTTTTAAAGCTCCTAAAGGAGAGCGGAAAAACAGAGCAGTAAAGAATTTTTCTGTACTCGGGTTTACTGTGGCATCAGCTTTGCTTGCAACAAGAGGTCTAAGTATTAAAGGCAAAACCCTGTTTGAAGGAATAATCGAGCTGCCGGAAAAAGATGCCGACGGCTTGAAAGAGGTTTTAGGTAAAAATATTTCAGATAGTGCAAAGAAGCTTGTCAAAAAAGTTGAAAATGATGAAATCTTATCTTTGAAGCAGGTAAAATCCTTAATCAATGAATTTAAAGCCGTTGATGAAAAACTGGTTTCAAAAGTTATCCCGGATCCTGAAAGCGAAGCGCCGTTTGCAGATTTGTTAAAACTTTCCTGGCTTGGGCTTATTCCTGTTCTTGGAGGAATTGCGGGTGGTGTTGCCGGAGATAAGCTTACTCATGAAAATTGGAAAAAGAAATTTCCGGATAAGGTAAAGGAAGGTACATACCAGTATTTGAATAATATTGCGTTGTGTAATGTCGGTGCAGGATTGGGAGCGCTGGTTATGAATGCTTTCAAAGTAAAGTCAAAAGCAGCCAGATTTTGTGCGATGATGGCCGGCGTTTTGGGCGTCGGTCTGCTTGCAGGTAACGCTATTGCAAATTTTGTTGCAAAAAATGCCATTAATCCGCTTTTTGATAAGACTGAACGCAAAGGGCATAAATCATTCCGGGATATGTTCAAAAATTTGAATTCTGAAAGGCACCCGGAAGTTTTGGATGTAAGTTTGCATTTGGATGATGTTGCATCTGTCGGATTTGTAGCCGGGTTAAAATGGATAGGCCCGATATTACCAATGTTATATTCTGTATCCGCTTACAGAGCAGGCATAGGATACCGAAACGGCAAAAATACTAATCAGGTTGCATAATTGTGCTATAATGACTTTATGCTAAATTCAATTTTGGAAAAGTACGCAAAATTAGATGAAGTAGAAGCAGTTGCGCTGGGCGGCTCGTCTGCTGCAAAAACTGCTGATAAATCTTCTGATATAGATATTTATGTTTTTGTGCGGTGTGATATCCCGCTTGAGGTTAGAGAGCAGTTTGTTAAAAAGGTTTCTTCTAAATATGAAGTCGGCGGGGAATATTTTGGCTCTGGTGATGAATATTATGTTGACGATTTAAATTGCCAGCTTGATGTTATGTATTGGAATGTTAGCTGGTTTGCGGATGTTGTTGATAATGTCTGGATTAAACACTATCCTTCAAACGGGTATACGACCTGCTTTTTGTATACTCTAAGGAATTTTAATATTTTTTACGATAAAACCGGCTGGCTTAAGAATTTGCAGGAAAAAATTAATACTCCGTATCCGAAAGAGCTTAAGGAAAATATTATTAAGCGGAATATGATGTTAATGAAAGAAAAACCTTTTGCTTCATATTATGAACAAATTCAAAAAGCTATACAGCGAAATGATGTTGTAAGCGTAAATCACAGAATTGCAGCATTTTTGGCAAGCTATTTTGATTGTTTATTTGCTGTTAATCAAATGTTACACCCGGGAGAAAAAAGGCTTGTCAGTTATGTAAAAATGAACTGCAAAATTATTCCTGAAAAGTTTGAAGATAATATAAACAAACTTTTGGCATCCGATTATAAAGATGTTCTTCCGGTATTAGATGATATGTTTCAGAAACTGTCTATTCTGTTACAGTAATACTGTTTTCATCAAATAATGGCTGTTCCTGTCCTATTTCAATAAACAACAATTTTTGCGGATTCCCTTTTTGAATTTCAAAATACCGCATGCCGCTGTTGCCTATTCCAAAGCCATTGCATGTCGCTGGTATTACTTCTTTATTCTTGATTTGTTCAAATCCTTGTTCAGCAATACCCGCAGGATACAATACAAATCTTTTAACTCCGGGTTTTGTTGTTTCTATTTCCTTAAATTCACAAAAATCAATATTGTCATATTTGTTTTTATATAAGCCTGGGTTTGTATTTTTTAATTCTTTTTTTATTGAATTAAGATTTTTATCTTTGATGTTAAATATTCTAATTACCGGGAATACATTTTTGTTATTGTTTACAGTGGTTATTTCAATGCTGACCGTGGATAAATCTTTATCAAATATAAATTTTGTATATTTATTTTCCTGCCCAAAAAACTTTAAACCTAACCCGGTTTTGAGTGTCCATGAGTAACCTTTTCTTGGCGGTCTTGCCTGTTTTTCAGGTGTATCATTTTTATTTGAACATCCGCTCAACAAAATTATGGAACTAATTAAAATTAATACTTTTTTCATTCTGTAAATTTAACATAGAGTTAAAAATGCTGCAAATAAAATCTAAATAACTATAATAACCAATGTTTTGTGCCTGATGCAGGACACAAGCTTCGCTTTGCGTCACGCAAAGGAAATATTATTATTGCATTACGTGCACGTTCGCCTGACTAACTTGGTGAGTAATATTATGTCATCCCTGAAAGTGCCAAAAGGCGTGGTTTTAGCCTGAAGAACCTCATATAAAAATAGATCATTCGGATTTTTAATTTTTCAGTAGAAATAACTCCCCATCCCAACCTTCCCCAATCAGGGGAAGGAGTATAAGCGCTGTGTTCCTATAACATGGGTTATGAAAGTAGACTTGCAAAAAGTGGGAACATAGTTTATACTAAAGGAAAAAGGAGGATATAAACAAGCGAAAGTCAATAATAGTGCGGAAACACCAGGGGGGGGTATCTACATCTAAGGTATTGCAAGGGTTTGAACCCATTAGCCATTGCGGCAGATACCTTATCCACATAGTTTGTGAAATTTTAAAATCCAGTCATTGTACTTTTATGGATTGCTTCGCTATCGCCCGCAATGACGCAAAACGTTATGCGCAAGGCAAACCAGCCATTCTGAGGGGTGAACACCCCGAAGAATCTCATGAAAAGAGCTCCTTCACGTCCGTTCAGGATGACAGTAAAAGTCATTCTGAGGCAGAATGCCGAAGAATCTCGTGTAATAGGAGATCCTTCGGATTTCATCCTCAGGATGACCGTGTATTAAAGAAAAAAGCAGCATTTACGTTAGCGGAAGTCTTAATAACCCTCGGTATAATCGGAGTAATAGCCGCCTTGACACTTCCTGGACTTTTGGCAGAGTATTCGAA
>CALUUU010000166.1 GCA_944324035.1 Candidatus Gastranaerophilales bacterium | reverse complement strand
TCAAGAGAAAGACTTTAACAAAAAATATAACAACCTTTTGGATATAATAACAAATATTCTGCCGTCAAATGAAAAATTATCGGAACAAGTTTATGAAATTTATTCAAGATTATATGAATTTAAAAAGCTTAATGCGCAAGAGCTTATTAAGTTCAACTTTTTCATAAAAGAACTGCAGGATTTTGAAAACGTTTTCGGCAAAGATTTTCTAAATCACAAAGAAGAAATTCTGACCCAGATAGAAAACTCAATCATTGCGGAAAACCCGTACTCAACTCTTGAAATATCGGAAAACGATTTAATAATAAGCACCCCTCAAAAACTTATTGATAATCAAATTAAAACCAAATATCAAATATGGTTTGATATATCAAGTAACGAATGGGTAAAATCAGATACGGGGCCTTTATACAATGCCTGGGTTTTTCAAAAAGGCTGGGAAAAAGATGAGTACACTATAGAAGATAATATCGAATTAAGCCGCGAAAAAACCGCACGAATTTTGAGAAAACTTACCCTGTGTGCCGATGAAAAAATTTACACATATTCAAGCCTTTTCGACAGCAACGGGGTTGAGAATTTCGGCGGAATTGAAGAATACATTTTAGTAAACCAAGAAGATAAAACAGAGCATGAAGAAAAGCAGGATTTCAAAATAATTCCGCGCCCGGATCAGGAACCGGTACTTGAATACACAGGGGGCAGAATGGCGATATCTGCAGTTCCCGGAGCCGGCAAGACTACAATTCTTTTGGCATTAATTATCAAACTTTTAGACAGAGGAGTTTCGTCGGATAATATTTTTGTAATGACATATATGGAATCCGCCGCAAGAAATTTCAGAGAAAGAATAAAAACAATAAGAGAAAATTCCGCGCAGCTTCCCTACATAAGCACAATCCACGGGCTTGCGCTCCGTATTTTGAAAGAGAACAGCAACTTTGAACGGCTCGGGCTGGCATCTGATTTTGATATTTGTGATGACACCCAAAAAACAAAAATTACAAAAGAAGCCATTAAAAATCTCAAACTCACAAAAGACGAATTGGAAGAATTTATCCGGGGAATTTCTGTTTTCAAAATCGGACAGGGAGATTTTAAAAATTTAGACAAAAGCAATCAAAAACTTATAAAATTCAAACTGTTTTTTGAAAATTATCAGGGAATTTTGAAAGAAAATAATCTGATAGATTACGATGATATACTGCTTAATGCCGTAAAACTGCTTGAAGAAAACGAAGATATCAGAGATTATTACCAGAATATCTGCGGTTACATCATAGAAGATGAAGCGCAAGATTCTTCTTCAATTCAGCAAAAGTTAATTAATATTCTAAGCGGAAAACATAATAACTTAATCCGCTGCGGCGACATAAACCAGGCTATCACAACAACTTTTTCAAACGCCGATGTAAAAGGATTCAGACATTTTATTGAAACAAGCAGTCCTGTCAGCATGAACTGCTCTCAAAGATGTACGAAAGATGTATGGGAACTTGCCAATACTATTGTTAAAAATGCAGAAAAAAATTCCACGACAAAAGAAGCGTTTTATCCTATAATGATGCATCCCGTTGAAGGTAAAAATCCGGTCGAAGAAAACGCCGTTCATTCAATGATTTTTGAAAAACCGAACGAAGAACAAATATATATTTTAAAAGAAATAAAAAACATACTTCATAAAAACCCGAAAGCCACAATAGGTATTTTATTGAGATACAACACCCAGGTAAATATATGGGCAAATTTCATCAACAACAGCGGTTTGAAAAGTATCACCCGAAGCGAAAGTCTGGAACAAAAATCTATTTTCCGGGTAATTTTTGCAATTCTGAAAATGATACTAAATCCTTTTGATAATGAAAATCTTGCATACTGTTATGAAATCATGGCAGAACTCGGATTTTACCCGTTGAAGTATGCAAATGAAATCAGAAAATTTGAAACACCGTTTATCCAAATTGATTATGACAATTTAAAAGAGTCCCCGCTTGCACAATTTTTATGGGATATCAATTACTGGCTTGGATTTTCTCACCTTACTGCAGATGAAATGGCTATAAAAATCGGACTTTACTATTTTAACGGTGAAATTGAAAAATCCAATGTCTACTTAATTTCCACATTAATAAAACGCATAAGTTTTGATACAAAAAATCTTTCGACAATTCTTGAGAGATTGGGCGAATTAGCTAAAAAAAGTTCACTTAGCGGATTTAAGTTTTTCTCGGAAGAAGATGAAAACAACAAACAATTTTTTGAAGGTAAAATACAAATAATGACACTCCACAAATCAAAAGGAGATGAATTTGATTACGTGTTTATGCCTGAGATGAGCGAGAGAAATTTGCCTATTAATATTACAAAAATGAAGCTGCGGCCCGCTGATTTTATAGAACAGGTAAAAGCTTTAAATACAAATTACAAAAAGAAAAATGAATACGAACTAAAACAGGAAGCTATAGAAGAAAATTTAAGACTTTTGTATGTAGCCGTTACGCGTGCAAAAAAAAGATTATATATAACTACCTGTAAAAAATACAAATTCAAAGCAGAACCAAATGAAATTTTTAACCTGATAGAGGAAAATACCAATGCAGATATATTCGCCTAACATGCTGAAAACATTCGCTGAATGCGAAAAAAAATACGAATTTAAATACATAAAAAAAATAACAGTGCCGCAGCCTGTATCAGTATTTGAAAAGGGTAAAAAAATTCATGCACTTGCGCATTATTACCTTCGCGGAGATGATATTGAAAAATTTCTTCCAACATTAACGCAAGAAGAACAAAATATCTGGCAAAAACTTTTAAACAACGAATACTTTCAAAAAAAATACATAAATTCCGAATACAGTCTTTCTGCAAGAGTCGGAGAATATTGGGTTGGCGGCCGACTTGACGCTTTTATGAAGGAGGAAAATAATTACTATATACTTGACTATAAAACCGGTTCAATTCCGCAAAATCCGCAGACAGATTTCCAGACTATGATTTATTTACTATGCGCTGATAAAATTTTAACCAAAGGCTGGGGAAATAATTTTAATCTTTCCTTTGTTTATCTTGATTTAAAAAACAGCCAAAACCATATAATTGAGTTTAATCCCGAAAAAAAATCACTCTATGAAAATTCGATAATAAAAACCTGTGATAAAATAACAGCGGCCCGGAATTTTATGCAAAACCGGACTCGCTGCAAATTTTGTGAATATAATAAATTTTGTAATAATTAGTATCCAATAAGTTTAGTAAAAAACTTTTGAAGCGGGGAAGCTTTAGCCATATCTTTTTCGATACTGTCATTAGCCAAACCGACCTGGGAATACAAGTATTGAATGTCAGCGGGCTTTTTCTCATCAGCCTTAACAGCCTTGGTATGCTTAAAGCGTTCCAATTCTCCATAGTCAAGGAATTTTCCGCCGCACTGATAACACTCATCTATTACAATAAAATCGTTATCCTTAACTTCTTCATTATTGGCTTTGTTTTTAACCATTTTAGCTCCGCAAGCAGGACAAATTCTTTCTTTTGAATCATCAACTTTTTCAAACTCTTTTCCTTCAAGAGATTTTAAAATTTCATCAACCTGATCTGCGTTTTTATTTAAAACTTTTAATTCACGGTTATCAAAAAATATTCCGCCGCAGCCGTCAGTACAAATATCTATATTCGCGTTAATTTCTTCAAAGAATATCTTTTTCATCTCTTTGCCGCAAGCAGGACAGCAAATTGTATCTTGTGTATCGGTCATACAAACCTCCTATATTAATGCGGTTATTTTAACATATCTTCATAATAGTGTCAATAAAGCAGGACTTATATAGCAAATTCCACATTTACATAACCCATGTTATCTGCCTCTATCGACCACATACATAGGTTATGTAATTTTATTGTTCACTTTTTCTTTTTTGTTGCGAAGAAAAAAGCGGATTGTGAGCGTAGAGTGAAGAGTATTGCCGGAGG
>CALUUU010000165.1 GCA_944324035.1 Candidatus Gastranaerophilales bacterium | reverse complement strand
GCTTTTTGTTCTGCCTCCAGTTCAAAAAGCGGTTCTTTTATATCAATATTTAATATATCAAGAGGGTTCCTATATACCTCTTCTTCCGTAATTTTCAGGCAGCCCGCATCCGCAAGCTTTTTTATAGTAGTTCTGGTTGTTTTAGCCAATTTTTCAAAAGCAATAAGAGGTGTTTTACCCATTTTTTGAAGAAGTTCCAGAACCGCAAGCTGGCGCTTTGTCGCGCCGTCAAATTTCACAAACTCTACTGTCAGCTCTAACTTAGAAGCTTTTTCAATAAGCTTCATCGGAATTGCCGCATTCAAAACAGTAACCAAATCACAGCAATAATAGTTCGCAACCCATTCAAGGAGTTTAAGATAATCAATAGAAAACAATGGCGTTTCATCAAGGATTTTATTAATTTTTTTAGCCTTAATTTCCGCCGGTAAATAATCAGAAAATCCGACGCAAAAAGCATTAATTAATCCCTGACGTCCGAAAGGAACCAAAATCGCCTGTCCGATTTTAATTTTATCTTTCATCTCATCAGGGATTAAATAACTGAAAGTCTTAACTCCAAGCCCCTTAATATTTACAAGGGCAAGGGCGTATTTATGAGAATTTACGGGAGCAGTATCAAATAACTTATTCTGATTTAACATTGGAACCCCTCCCGAATAAATTATTCTGCCATAAATTCCTTTTTAGCTTCTTCAATAGCGTCTGACAGCAAATCCAGCTGATCAGGAGTAAATGTTACCCCTTTTTTAGTCGGAAGCCATGTTGCACCTTCGTCAGTAGTATAATATATTCTCATATTCAAATAACTTCTGCCCTTGTATTCACTAACAGAAATCTGCAATTGTTCCGTGTCGCTTCTTTCTATAGTAGCTAAAATTTTTGCGTCTGCCATTCTTTTTCTCCTTAATTAAACATGTGACAGATTAATAATAACACAAAAATCTTATGTGGAAAGAGAGCCTTCGCTAATGCTCAGCTACGCATATAGGTTCACGCGTCCTCGCTCCGCTGCGGCGGTTCACTTTGTTCACACGGCGCCCTACCGAAAATCCGAAGCAGCGTTGAAGCAATCCGGGAAATGAATATTCAAAATAAATTTGTAGGACAGGCTCACACAAAATTTTTAAGAGTCTGAAACTTATTTAAAACTTTCTACTATAAAATAAATTGTTGCGGACAAAATCATACAGGCAGGAATTGTGACTACCCAGGCAGTTACAATGTTCCCGACAACTCTCCATTTTACGGCATGTGCGTGCAGGGTTGACCCTACGCCCATAATTGCAGTTGATACAATGTGGGTAGTACTTAGAGGAATACCAAAATGCGAAGCCATTAAAATCAATGATGCCGCAGACGTTTCTGCTGCAAATCCGTGAACCGGTTTTAATTTAATGATTTTATGTCCCATAGTTTTAATAATCTTATACCCGCCGTTCATTGTACCGGCAGCCATTGTTATTGCACAGATAATGATTACAAACAGCGGGATATCAAAATCTCCCGTCGGAGATTTATGCAGATAACCGCAGGCTAAAAGGGCAAGGGTGATAATACCCATAGTCTTTTGTGCATCGTTTGAACCATGGCTTAATGCGATTAACCCGGATGATAGAAGCTGTAATTTTCTAAATCTTTTATTTACCACTTGAGGATTTGTATGCCAAAGAATTCTTATCATAATTAACATTACCGTAAAGCCCATACAAAATCCCAAAACAGGAGAGGCAAACATCGGGATTATAACTTTATCAATTAAAGTTGCAAAATGTACGCAGCCTATTCCGGCTTTTACTATTGCAGCCCCAAGGAGTCCGCCTATTAATGCATGAGAAGAACTGGAAGGCAATCCAAGATACCAGGTGAATAAATTCCATATAACAGCACCCAGTAAAGCACTAAAAATTACTGTTAATGTTACCATATCCGCATTAACAATCCCTGCACCTATTGTCTTTGCAACGTGTGTTCCTGTTAAAGCTCCGATAAATTCCAGGGTTGCGCCGTATAATACTGCCTGCTTGGGAGATAAAACTTTTGTTGAAACAACTGTTGCAATAGCGTTAGCGCAGTCGTGAAAGCCGTTTATGAATTCAAAAGCCAATGCGACTATTATTACTGCTATTAATATTAATAAAGTTAGTGACATACATAATCCTTTTTCATAGATACCAATATTAAATCTTAATTCTCAGGATGAATTAACTCTGTTTTAATACAACATTCAAAATTGTATCAGATACGTTGAAACAGGCATCAAGTGCGTTTTCTATTTCCTTATACATATCGCGGAGCTTAATTACATCAAGTGCCTCATATTTGCCGGAGAATAGTTCATACATTGCGCGGTGGTGAATTTCATCTCCGTGAGTTTCAAGTTCTTTCATAGCAATATTCGTTTTTGTAATATCTTCAACATCAGATACCTTTTTGAATTTTTTGATGATTTCTCCCATCTGTTCTGTTGCCTGAACCAAAGTTAAAGCCTGTTCTTTCATTTCTTCCGTGTATGATGTTAAGTGATACACATCTAAATTAAGACAGGCTTTTATGATTTTTTTATTGATTTTATTTAATTGTGAAGCTATATATTGGATGTCTTCCCTCTCAATCGGCGTTATAAAGCTTTTGTTTAACTGCTTAAGAACAAGCTTATATGAAAGTTTCCCTTTTTTTCTAAACTTGAGGGCTTTTTCTTTTTGTTCTTCCGTTAGCTGGGTATGCATAACTTCATCATATAATTTTGCAGATTGCAGACAAATTTCTGCGCTGTCCTGGAAGAGTTGAAAAAACATCTTATCTTCAGGAGGCATTATATACGACATTAAATTAAATTTTGGCATTTTGGCTTCTCCTTTCCATACACCCACATCATACAAAAAAGGATGTTGTTTTGAAAGTGTTTATTTACATTTTGTAAAATTCAAGCCGGCTTGTCTTGTTGTGATAAGATATTTACTATGTATGAGATTAAAAAACAAATTTATCTTGATTTTACAAGAAACCAAAAATCTGCCTTGTGCAACTTTTTGAGGGCTTTGGTTAAAAAATCTCCTGAGCTGGCAGTAGATGATATCCTTGAAAAGTTTTTGGAAGATGAAAGGTATTATCTCGAAATTAACGCATCCCGGTTTGAATTTTTAGCAGATATTATTGATGACGAACAGTTTCTTTCGGATACCAGGAAGTTTTTGATCGAATGCAGAAAGTATTACGATTATAAAAAGAAGCAGGAGCCTATTATTCAGGCGAATAAGGAATACGAAAAAAAGAAAAGAAAATTTTTGCAGGAAGTTAAAATGGGTAAAGAATCCCCTACAAAAAAGCAATTATATTATTATGACAGACTATGCAAGAAATATAATATAGAAAAGAAGGAATTATCCTCAAAACTCGAAGCCAGAGATGAAATTGACAGAATTCTTTCTGAGCATCAAGATAGTACGCGTATAGAGATACCATAGCAGCCAGGGGTATTAAATAGTTGTCGAAAGCGATGGAGCAATTGCAATAAAGTGTCTGACTAAATCCGCATCCCAGAGTTTTCCTGCACCTTCCTGTAAAATTTCGCAGGCTTTTTCAACAGACATTCCTTTTCTGTAAGGTCTGTCACTTATTAATGCATGGTATGTGTCAGCTACAGCGACAATTCTTGCAGAAAGCGGAATTTCTTCACCTTTCAAATGTTCCGGATAACCGCTTCCGTCAATATGTTCGTGGTGATATTTTACAATAGGAATAAGGTGGCTTAAAGCTTCGTTCGGCGCAAGCACTTTTTCCGCACCTATTACAGGGTGCTGTTTCATTATTTCCCATTCATCATTTTCAAGTTTTCCGGGTTTTCTGAGGACATTTTCAGGTATCCCGATTTTTCCGACATCGTGTAAAAGTCCGCCGAGTGCAATTTTTTGGACTTCTTCTTCCGGAAGGTTAATTGCACGCGCCAGGGCTTCCGAGTATCTCGAAACGCTTGTGGAGTGGCCTTTTGTATACGGGTCTTTTGCATCAA
>CALUUU010000164.1 GCA_944324035.1 Candidatus Gastranaerophilales bacterium | reverse complement strand
TCAAAGGAGGACTTATGAAAAACTCAATTATAGCTGATTTCTCCGGGGGGGGGGGGGCTTAATCATAAGCTAGACAAGCGTTTTCGCCCCATATCCGATAACATTGCGTATGAAGATATCTTCGGGGACGCTCCTCTTAACAATGTGACTGCTTTCACTTTAGCCGAAGTTTTGATTACTCTCGGCGTTATTGGTGTTGTCGCTGCACTTACCATGCCTATGCTCCAAACCAAAGTCCAGGAGCTTATTCTCGAGGCTCAGGCTAAAAAAGCCAAAAATATTGTCGCTAACGGATATAAATTAATGATGGCGCACTACGAAATCTTTAACGTTGCTAATCTTCCCTTCTTAGCTAAGTGTAACGAAATGGAAGACAAAGACTGCGTTTCCAATGAACACAAAGAGGCATTTAATGTTATCAACGACTCTGTTAACGGGCTCCAGCCCGAAAGGATGCCAGACTCGTACGCTGTCGAAGGGAAAGCCTCTTCGTCGCCCTTTAATTGGGATGATGTGCTCTATATGTTCACAACGGGTGACGGCATGATTTTCGGCGTTATCCCGGATGACACATTCTCGTCTTTCGATATTGTTGTCGATGTTAACGGGAAAAATAACCCTAACATTGCTACCAAAGACCTTCTTAAATTCAGGTTCGCAGGCGAAGGAGGGCAGCTTTACGATATTTCTGAGGAACTCGCGGACGTACAGGAATGCTCTGCCGATACTCTGCAGTTTTGTACAGATTCGGCTTCTTGCTGGGATGCCGGGGGACGTTGGATAACAGCAATTCCTGAGTTCTGTAGTAGGTAGTAAGCAATTTTGCCATATTTCAGCGTAGAACTGATTTAATAATCAATCTTACTGACTCTTTGGTATATTAATTACTATTTTTATAAAACAATTTTCTCTACCCCACTCGGGAATGCTAAAGTGGGGCTGTTCTCTTGCACAAAATTATAGTTCCCCATCCCAGCCTTCCCCAAGTAGGGGAAGGAGTAATAATAAAAAAGAGAGGCTAAAAACCTCTCTTTTTATTAGTTTGGGCAGGGGTGGATTCGAACCACCGTAGGCTCGCACCGACAGATTTACAGTCTGTTCCCTTTAGCCACTCGGGCACCTACCCATATTCTTTTTTCAAAATTTGCCTTTGACGGGATTTGAACCCGTGGCCTCTCCCTTACCAAGGGAGTGCGCTACCCCTGCGCCACAAAGGCTAACTGCCACAAGGGCTTAAAAAGCCGGCAATAGGAATCGAACCTACAACCTACGGTTTACAAAACCGTTGCTCTACCGTTGAGCTATGCCGGCTTACGTTTTCAATTTTATTAAGAACATTTTTAATTGTCAAGAACTTTTTTTCTGTTAGTGATATTATATTTTTGAACCCCATACAAAAGGAAAAATTAACATGCTCAGATACATTGCACCAATTCTATTACTTACAATATCCAATATTTTTATGACTTTTGCCTGGTACGGGCACTTAAAACACAAATCTACAGCTCTTTGGATTGTTATACTTGTAAGCTGGGGAATTGCTTTTTTTGAATACTGCTTTCAGGTACCCGCTAACAGAATAGGGCATGAAGTATATGATGCGGCACACCTGAAAACTATACAGGAAGTTATTACACTTATTGTATTCAGCTTCTTTTCTGTTTATTACCTCAAAGAGCAATTCAAATGGAATTATCTGGTCGGATTTGCACTTATTATTCTTGCTACATTCTTTATATTTAAAAAATGGTAAACCTAATTAGTGCATTACCTTTCTTGTCGGAATACATTCTAAAATCCGGCTTGTTTTTAGTCCAAAGATAAACAGTACGTAATCTCTCAAACTTTTTCGGATGATGCGCATACACCCAATAATAAGTTTTTCCTTTTCCCAATTTTTCAAGATTTTCAATGTACTCATTCTCGTTATTGTAACGCGTATTTTCAATAATTACAGAATTCTGTAACGAAACATACGGCTTATAATATTCATATAATATTGAATTCCCGTCTGAAATATACACAATGTCACCCGAATTTGCTTCTTTTGAGATAATTTGCAGCGAAGTCAATATATTTTCCTCATCATATCTTCTAAATATTATGTTATGCGCAGATTCAATACATACCGGGAGCAATCCAAGTAAAACTAACAATATTCCGATTGATTTTAATTTTATAAAATCAATAAGTTTAAAATATAGCAAAATGAATACAGGAATGAGAAACAATATTATCCTTGCAGAATAAGGATAAACCTGCAAATAAGAAAACACTAATGTTAACACCAAGGGTATAACAATCAGATAAGTTTTATAATTTCTGTATTGCTTTATAAAAACACATACCAATGATACAACAATAAAAAAGAATGGCAGCCCAATATTAAAAACATACTTTATATTAGATATATTCAAATATAAAAAATGCAAAAAACCTTTATTTAAAAAGGAATCGGCCCAATAAGAGTGTAATGATACATTACTATTCAAATGTAAATTCACCAGGATAACAGCTAAACAATTCACACCTGTAATCAATACCGGTATAAAAAGCTGCTTTAGAATGTTTCTGTTAAAAATCAGAATAACTGTCAACAATGCAAACAATGCAAAAAATGAGGAGAAAGACAACCATACAAGCAATGAACAGAATACGCCATATAATATTTTTTCCCAAATAGCTTTTTCAGAAATTTTTCCAAGATAAAAATAACTTAAAAGTATTAACAGAAAACATAGTACATCGCTGCTGTACTGTTTAAATTCCTGAGCATATTTACAGAGCGGATAACATATAGAAAAAACAGCCAGCGCTCCGGCTTGCGAAAATTTTTTATCTAAAATATTGATACATAATTTATAAAAAACAAAAACTGATAAAATAGAAGAAACAAAAGGAACAACTCTTAATGCAAAAGTTTTTGCCGGTATAATCAAATAAAAAAACTTCGACAAGTACATAAATAATTGAGGAGCCGCCTGAGAATAATCCAAAGGTGCAAAATAATTCCATCTGTTAACGATATTTAATGCCAGCGCAGCTTCATCATTCCACAATGGTCTGCCATAAGAATAAAACATTACACGTAAAAATATACCGACTATAAAAAATAAAATAATTGAAACTTTATAAAATCCTAAACCTTTAATAAAATTATCTAACTTAAGCATAATCCCTAAAAACTAAAAAACAAAAACCGAAAACAATTTACTTCCCCCAGAAAACAGACAGATAAAGCCTATTAACTGGAGCGGAAGACGGGACTCGAACCCGCGACGTCAACCTTGGGAAGGTTGCATTCTACCACTGAATTACTTCCGCATGCCTTGTAATTATATTACATCAAAAAGAATTTGAAAACAATCTCATAACAAGAACACCGCCAATAATCATTAAAATCCCCAATATAGCAGGCACATCCAACGACTGCTTATAAAAAAGAAACGCAAACACAGATATCAAAACAATCCCTACACCTGACCATATAGCATAAACAACTCCGGAAGGGATTGACTACATGCATATTGACAAGAAATAAAAAGCACATCCGTAACACAATAAAGAAATTATTGTCGGCAGCAGTACAGTAAAACCGTTTGAACTCTTTAACACTGTTGTTGCAATAACTTCAAATATTATAGCCAAACACAAATATGCATATTTCATATAATACAATCTCCATAATATATTTAGACATATAAATAGCCCCGCCTTACGGCCGGGCTATTTATGGAGCGGGAGACGAGGCTTTTCTTGGATTTGCTCCACGCTCACGGAGACTCGCCTTTAAGCTATACAGCTTAGCTGGCTCGTTCCGTTCGCTATCCGGATTTATTCGCTCTGCTCATTCCATCCGTCCGCAAATCCGCCGAACTCGCAAATAGCAACTTCTCACTCTATCTCAAAGCTAATAAAAAAGAGCCCTTTCCGGACTCTTTTTTATTAGCGGGAGACGAGGCTCGAACTCGCGACATCCTCCTTGGCAAGGAGGCATTCTACCACTGAATTACCCCCGC
>CALUUU010000163.1 GCA_944324035.1 Candidatus Gastranaerophilales bacterium | reverse complement strand
GATAGTGAGCCTTGAAAGAATTTGAGCTTTCAGCTCAAATAACATTTCGGCATTGAGCGTCAGCGAAATGCAGGGAACGTTTGCGTGCTTTCTCTTTCTTTGGTTCATTTCTTTCTCTTTACTTCGCAAATAAAGAGAAAGAAATGAACATAAATGATACTTTTACATTAAAAAGCTACCGATAACATGAATTATGTAACTAATTGCTTGACATGTACAATTATGACGGACTTGGCATCCTTACGAAGTTAACAAAAAAAGAGAGGCTGTATATAGAGCCTCTCTTTTTGCTTGCTTTATTAATACAGTTTCTATTTCTGTAATTTCTTAGCATCGGTAACTCTCATTGCAAAATAAGGTTTATCCTTTTCCTGCAAGAATATTACATAATCATCATCGAAATAAAATTTTCTTGGTTTAGATTCAGGTTCAAGCATTGCCTTCATTGTTGCAATACCTGCTTCTGATTTAAGTTTTACGCCTTCGTTATCCATTTTGAATTCAACTGTTTCAACAGCTTTATCTATCATTAAATCAGAACCTTTTATTGCTTTGTGGCAGAGTTCGTCAAATGAACGCTCTGCTTTAAAGTCAATATTCGGTGCTTTGAACTCATCAGCTTTAGTAAACTTCGGATTACCTACAGATACTCTGTATTTTTTCATCATATCAAGATAAAGTTTGTCCAAAGTTTTTTCATCATTTGTTCTGTACAGATAAACCGTATCATTCTGTCTTGTAGTTATAGCCAAAGCAAAGTCTTTTTTGTTGTTGTAGAAAAGTACGTGAACAGTATCTCTCACATCGCCTTTTGTGTTTTTATCAATACCAAAATATTGAACTTTGCCTTTGCTGCCTTTGAATTTTCCATCATCAAGTTTGTCAAAAGGTTTCAAGTATTCAAAGTCTTTTTTAAGCATTGCATAAAGAATGTATTTACCTTCACCCGGAGTCCAGTCAAAACCGTCGAGAATAGCACTTTCTTCATTAAATTTCTCTTTTATCCCCTGTTCGATTTCGGTTTTTAATTCAGGTGAAGTTAACCCCCATTTTTTATAGTATGCACTGTCTGATAAATATTCAGTAGTAAAGGCTTGCTTATTGAGTTCTTCAGCCATTACAGACTTATAACCTTTGAATTGTACAGGCTGTTTAACTATTTCATTTACAAGATCGTTCCATACAAGCTGAAATGTTCCGACCCAAACCTGGTTTACGGCATCGGATTTAGATTCCATAGTCGGAAGAATTTCAAGAGAGGCCTTTTTCTTGCCGAAAGCTGATGCCGAAAGTCCGCACATTACAAGCAAGCCGGCTAAGATTAGCGCCAGTGTTTTTTTCATAACTAATAACTCCTTTCTTTACTCCAAAATATTCCGTATATTTAAAATTTTATCATCATCAAAAATTTTAAGCAACAAAGTTTTTTCTTTGGATGTTTCGCCTTTTAGTATTTCTATAGATGTTTTTGGTATTTTTAACTGCTTTGATAAAAATTCAACAAGAGCTTTGTTTGCTTTACCCTCAATAGGCTGCGCTGTCAGTTTTATTTTTAAACCGGTTTCATCTCGCAGAATAACATTTTTACTTGAATTTGGAGAAATTTTTATATTCAGGATGAGTCCTTCTTTTGTTTGTTTTAGCATTTTACATAATCCTTATGTATGAAATTTGCTGAATTTGCTTGAAAATCATATCTTATATCATTATTATAATTATATCATGTCTGAAAAACCGCTTTTTGAAGAAATTAAACAAACCCTCATTGCCCAGCACAGGGAAACAGAGGAAATAGCAAAAATTGAAGAAGCTTTTGAATTTGCCAAACGGCTTCACGAAGGCCAGTACAGGATTTCGGAAGAACCTTATATTATACATCCGGTTGAAGTTGCCAAAATCCTTGTTGATTTAAAAGTAGATTCCCATACACTTATGGCGGCTTTTTTGCATGATATTCTGGAAGATACGGATACAAAACCGGAAGAAATTGAAGAACGGTTTGGAAAGGATGTTTTGTCGCTCGTCCAAGGGGTTACAAAACTCAGCAAGCTGCAGTTTAAATCAAATGAGGAACGGCAGGCTGAAAATTTCAGACGCCTGTTTATTGCAATGGCAAACGATATCCGTGTTATCTTTTTAAAACTTGCTGACAGACTGCATAATATGCGAACCCTGAATTTTATGGCAACCCAGAAACAGCAGAAAATTGCAAGAGAAACTCTGGATATTTTTGCTCCGCTGGCAAACCGTTTAGGTATCGGAAAAATTAAGGCTGAACTGGAAGATCTATCTTTGAGATATCTTGAACCGGACAAATATTTTGAAATAGCACAGCTTGTATCACAGACAAAAGCAGAAAGAGAAATGACTGTCCAGCTTCTGATTGACCAAATTTCAAAAGATGTTAAGAAAAACGGCATAAATGCACAAATAACAGGACGTGCAAAGCACTATTACAGTATTTATTCCAAAATGAAACGTTTGAATATTGCGTTTCATGATTTGTATGATATTACAGCAGTGCGCGTAATCGTTGATACCGAAAAAGAATGCTATGAAGTTTTGGGGCTTATTCACTCACAGTTTAAGCCGATTCCGGGGCGGTTTAAAGATTATATTGCAATGCCGAAAGGCAACATGTACCAATCCCTGCACACATCCGTAATCGGCCCGCGCTCAAAACCGCTTGAAGTACAGATAAGAACCTGGGAAATGCATGAGGTCGCAGAATATGGTGTTGCCGCGCACTGGAGATATAAAGAAAAAGGTTCCCAGAAAGCTGACAATCCTGCTGATATGCAGTTTTCCTGGATGAGAAAAATGGCTGAATACGACAACGATATGACATCAGCCGAAGATTATGTAAATTCTGTAAAACTGGATTTATTTTCAGATCAGGTTTTTGCGTTTACTCCGAACGGGGATGTATTGGATTTGCCGATAAACGCTACCCCTGTGGATTTCGCTTACCGCATCCACTCGGATGTCGGACACAGAACAGTTGGGGCACTTATTAACGGCAGAATTGCACAACTGGATACAAAACTCAATAACGGTGATATTGTTGAAATTTTAACATCAAAAACCCCGGCTCCGCGTCTGGATTGGCTTAATTTTGTTGTAACAAAACAGGCTTCCTCAAAAATTAAGCAGTGGTTCAAAAAGAATAACCGTGAAAGCCATATTGAAGTCGGCCGCGCTAACCTGGAACATGAACTGACAAAAGCTGTTTTTGACGAATATACCAAACAGGGTGAGTTTGAAAAAGTTGCGAAACAAATGAACTACCAAAGTGCAGAGGATTTGTTTGCCGCCCTTGGTTATGGTGAAACTACAGTAAACAAGATTTTAAATAAATTAAGGAAACCGCAGCCAAAAAGCCGCGAAGGTAATTTTCACTCTTCGAACCGAAAAAAATCAGAAAAAGATATTGTCGGACTTGAAGGATTATTATATTCATTTGCAAAATGTTGTTCGCCAATTCCCGGAGAACCTATTGTTGGCGTGGTTACGCGTTCAAAAGGGGTTACTGTCCACAGGATTGACTGCAAAACATTAGAAAATATCCAGCCGGAAAGATTAATGGATATACATTGGTCTGGCGATAATACCAACAAAACTTATACTACGACTATACGTATTGAAACCGGCGAAAAGCTGGGACTTTTAAAAGATATTATTGCGGCTGTTTCCGATAACAACACAAATATTACATACGCGAATGTCAAATCCAAAAACAATCGTATCGGAATTATCGAACTCGGCATGGAACTGGATAATGTTGAAACCTTGAAAAAAGTTATAAATTGTATCCAGGCAATTCCTGATGTATTCAGCGTTAAACGTATCCAAACATCTTATTCCGGCGGCAGCCATCAGAATAATTCTCGCTCAAGGCAAAACAAACCTAACAAACCTCCAAAAAGAAAAAACTGACATACATAACCCATGTTATCGGCACATGTCTATTTCTTTTCTTTTGTTTGCGAGGCAAAAGAAAAGAAAACACGCAAACGACTCCTGCATTTCG
>CALUUU010000162.1 GCA_944324035.1 Candidatus Gastranaerophilales bacterium | reverse complement strand
GGAGCAAAAGAATATTGGTACAGCGGTACCAATAGTGTAGAAACAGATGCGGACGGGAATCCTGTACCCGGGAGTTCCACAGCCGAAAAATGGTTTATGAAGTATATAGGTTCGCATATGACAGTAATAAAAGTGGAATACGATGAACTTGCCCGTCCAACTTATTTTTTCAAAGACGGTACTGCCTTAAAACAAATGAATGGGTCAATGCAGACATCTCAAGAAGGAGCTTTTCGTGATTGGACATTTTATACAGCATACCCGGACAGGTGTCTTGAATTATATGGCTCTGAAGAAAATGCAAGAGGAAAATGTGCCTGGTCGTTTATGTTCATTCCAACCTCAACAAAGTGGTCATTCAGATATCTAAAGGGTAAAGGATTTGAATCTTATACATATAATTGGAACGGCACTATGCAAGCTCTAAAATCTAATTGTAAAGGTTCTAATCCAGAATACTGTACCGCGTGGATACAGCAGAACGGATGGAAAATTCCTGATGACTATCCATATAAGGTAGCTTATTAGTAAAAAAAGACCTGCTTTATGCAGGTCTTTGATTTTTTATTCTTTAGAAAGTCTATCCGCCAGCTCTGTTTCCAGTCTGCCGTTAAGTGACTTGTTTACTTTTTGAAGTTTTTGGCTGATAAGTTCCATCTCATCTGTCCAGACAAAATTGTCAAGAACGTATTTTTCTGCTTTTTTGAAATCTCCGTCAATTTGTATCCTTACTATTTCAGAGAGCATTTCTTTCGCAATAGGTACAACTTTGTCTATATTGACGTGAATTTTTCCATCTATAATTGTATATGCTCCGCGTTGTGCAAAATAGTAGTTTTGCATAACCGTGCGGACTCTGTGTGCCTGCGAAAGAAACGGTTTGGATTTAAGAAAATTATCCGTAATTGTTGTTACTATAATTTGTTTTCTTTGTTCTTCCGTATACATTCCAAGCTCTGTCAGCAAATCAACAAAAGCAAGTGAGCCCATATCAGCTTTGTTTTCTTCAATGATATTTCTGTATTTGCCTAGTTTTTCACTTCCTTTGCGTGGCCCCAGGGAATGCGCATTCTCATGACCTATGGTGAACCAGTGATCAGCTTCATCCAGGTAATACTTGTGCTGGTCTTTGTCTAAAATTTCGTCAAGACGTTCCTGCAGTTTTTTCATATCGCTTATAAAACGAATTTGTCTATGGTAAACATTTCTTCTTCCGCCTCCTATTGTAAGCGACAGTTTATCATCATTCGGAAGGTTTTCGGCTAAAGTAATCCCGCCTCTGTATTCGCCGACATCGCCTGCCGCCTGAACCATATCTACATCAACCATTGTTTGTTTGGTATCCTCGTCAGGTTTGATGTTTTGTTCATATTCGTCATTGTACGGCATATTTTTGGCAAGAGTCGGGAGATATTTTTTTATAGCCATTAAGGCTTCTGTGCCTTTTTTATTAACAATGCCGACACGGCCGCCCAGAAAGTCTTTTGGAATCGGTGTAATTCTGTTTTCATCCAAAAGTGCTTTTAGCTCGACATTTTCAACAACAGTGCCTGTGAGTTCGTCTGCGTAATTTTCTCTTGTAATTGTAAATTCAAGCGGCGTATCCTGTAATGTTGCCCACTTCTTGTCAGCTTCCGCATCAAGCATAGGATCAGCAATTCTCAATGCTTTGGACTGTAATCTTAAATATTCGTTAAAATCTTCATTTGTAGAAGTTTGAGCGGCTTGTTCAAGTTCATCTGCCATTTTGGCGAAATCTTCTTTGAATTTATCTATATAATCTATTCCTGCAAGTTCTTCTCCGTGTCTTTCAACAACTGAGCGCTGATTAAGAATTTTTCTTACATCATCGGATTTGCCGTCAAGAAGCATTTTAACAAGAATTTTATGAAATTCTTCTTTTGTTAAATCGTCCGGGTATACGCCTTTACCGGCTCTTCCCGGAACTTCTTCCGCCAAAAATATAGGATTTGACATTGAATCAATTGCATTTATTCCTTTTTGGGCATCAAATAGAATTTTGGTTAATTCAGCCTGTTTATTGCCTTTTGCTATTTCTTCTTCTAAAAACTCTTTGAACGGCAGGTTGTCGGAATTATCAAGCTGCATATTTATTTTTTCTAATATATTGGCTGCTCTTACCAGATGTTTTAAAGCTTCCTTGTCGCCGTCTGCGAGTGCAAGGTATTCCGGCGCATCAGCTTTAAGAAATTTCTTAGTAATCAAATGATCCTTATCCGTGCGCATTTTAAGCTCTTCCAAGGATAGGTTAAGAGTGTATTTTTTCATTATAAAGCTCCTTTTTGTCTCTTGCGGAATTATAGCATTTTTTTAGCGGCTTGACAACCATTAATTGTGAAAATCTGCTAATCGCAGTTATTTATGATAGGTTTCATGACGCATAATTTTAAATGCTCTGTATATTTGCTCAACAAGTATAAGGCGTGCAAACTGGTGCAGAAAAGTCATTTTTGACATACTCATCTTTAAGTCGGCACGATTTGAGATTTTTTTTGAAAGCCCGCAGGATGAGCCTATTACAAAAATAACTTCCCCGAGTCCGTTGTTTATTAATTCTTCTAATTTTGAGGAAAATTCTTCAGATGAAAATTGCTTGCCGTGAATTTCCATTGTAATTACATAGGATTGAGGTTTTATATGCGCCAGAATTTTGTCAGCTTCCTCATCAAGAGCTCGTTCTGTAAGATTTTCATCACGAATCTCAACCGGCTGGAGCTCTATAATTTCGAACGGAGTGTATGGTGTAATTCTTTTTACAAATTCTTCAATCCCGTCTTTTAAAAATTTTTCTTTAATTTTGCCGAGTGCAATAATTTTAATTTTCATTATTACTTCCTGCAAGGTAAACTGTTTGAGAAGGAAACGCAAATTCTATATCTTCTTCGCGGAATTTTTTAATTAATTCCATTAAAAAGGCTTCTTTAACTTTTAAATATTTGTTAAAGACTTTTGTTTTTACGTAAGCATTTACTCTTATGTTTATAGAACTGCTGCCGAGTTCGTGCAGGTTTACAATGTAATCTTTTGATATTTCTTCATTGTTTTCCAGAATTTCTTCAATAATTTTTACGGCGCGCTCTATTTTTTCATTAGAGGTATCGTAGGTAATACCGATTATTTCAAAAATTCGTTTTCTATGTCCTGCAGAGATATTAATAATGGCATCGTTTGCAACTACGCTGTTTGGAATTATTGTGAGTGCATTATCAAGAGTTCTGATTTTTGTAGAGCGCAGATTTAAGTCTTCAACGGTACCTTCATAGGCGCCAAATTTTATATAATCACCTATTTGAAAAGATTTGTCAGAAATAATTGAGATTGAGCCGAAAATATTTGCAATAGCGGAATTTGCCGCAAAACCAACTGCCAAACCTGTTATTCCGAACCCTGCAATGAGAGAAGATACAGAATATCCGTGTGTTTGCAGAAATGATGCCAAAATTATGAAAAATATTGTAAATTTCAGTATTCTGTTAATTACAGGAATAATTTTAAGCATTTGGGTTTGCTGGTGAGATTGGGAAATTTTAGATTTCATTTTCTGCTCAAACAAATCCAAAAATTTAAAAATTACAGCAAGTATAAAAAGATTAAAAATAATTTCAAAAATAAAACCGAAATTTATATCTTTTAATACTTCTATCATTTTATCAAAATAGCGAAAAAATCTTTCTATCATATATACCCCTTGCAAAGTTTAAAAATAAAAGAGTTTTGAAGTTATAAGTAAGCGGAAAACAGCAACGAGTGAGAGGCTGTCTTGCGCCTTTTGTAAAGTAATCGTTTTGAGAATGTGCATTAAAAAAGCGGAAGACGAGACTCGAACTCGCGACAATCTGCTTGGAAGGCAGATGCTCTACCAACTGAGCTACTTCCGCTTAAATTAGATTAATTAAATTAAAAAAGTCCAAATCGACAAAAATTAATTTACACTAAACATAAATTTTTTGCAAGAGGAGAATTACATAACCCATGTTATGTGCATCTATCTACCACATACCTAAGTTATGTAATTCTTTGTTCACTTTTTCTTTTTTATTGCGAAGAAAAAAGCGGATTGTGAGCGTAGAGTG